>JACFNW010000364.1 GCA_019454665.1 Fimbriimonadaceae bacterium
CTCGACACGTGCGGGTTCGCCAAGGACATCACGCACTACTATCGCGCGTGGTGGACGAACGAGCCGGTCCTGCACGTCTTCCCCCACTGGAACTGGGCGGGACGCGAAGGCGAGCCGATTGAAGTGTGGGCGTTCACCAACCACGAAAGCGTCGAATTGTTCCTGAACGGGGTCAGTCAAGGCATGCGAGAGGTGGAGCAAGGCGGCCACGCCGAATGGTCGGTGCCCTACGCACCCGGCAAGCTCGAGGCCAAGGGCTATCGCAAGGGCGTCGTCGTCGAAACGGCGGTGGTCGAAACCACCGGCCCGGCGACCAGGCTCGTCCTCGACGTCCAGCACGGCTCGATCGTCGCCGACGGCTTGGACGCGGCCGTAGTGAACGTGCATGCCGTGGATGCCGCTGGCCGACCGGTGCCCACAGCCTCCAACCTCGTCCATTTCGAGATCGAAGGGGCGGGGCGGATTCTGGGCGTCGGCAACGGCGACCCGAGTTGCCACGAAGCGGACACGGTGGTTTCGGTCGCCCCGCAGCAGCCCGTAACGGGCTGGCGGTACAAGGTCGTCGAGGGCACCCCCGACGCCCGACCGGAGATCGCTCCCGATTACGACGTCAGCGGGTGGGACGTGGCCAACTTCTCCGATTACCAGATGCGGCAGCCCAACACCGTGGCCGTGTTCGCAGCCTCCTTCGAGGCGGCGCCGGACATGACGCTGCTCGAGATCGGGCCGATCAACGACAACGGGTGGCTCTATCTCAATGGCGAACTCATTGGCAAGACGACGAACTGGCAGATCAGCCACGCCCTCGACGTGAAGGGTCGGATCAAGCCGGGGGCCAATCGCCTGACCATCGTGGTTCAAAACGTGGGAGGCTGGGGCGGACTCACGGGCGATGTTCGGCTGGCCGGAACAGCGGTGCCCCCCGACTTCAAGCGGAGCCTGTTCAACGGTCTGGCCCAATTGGTCGTCCGCGCCGGGCGCGAGCCGGGGACCATCCTCGTGCGGGCCACCGCCGACGGGCTCGAAGGGGTCACCGCGACGATCCAGACGAGTGCGCCGAAACGGTAGCTTGCAACGTCTGTCCCATAGGGGCCGGCGGGTCATGCCGGTTCGTGTGTGACGATGCTATCCAGTTCTCTCTTGTTGGTCGGTTGTCTAATGTCGGTGCAGGACGCGCCGTTCGCTGCGCCCTTGCCCATCGAGCAACCCCTGCGGTTGGCGCTGACACCGGTGTTGGATGGGCGGATTGCGAACGAAGAGTGGCAGCCGATCGGTGCAGGTTCTGGGGTCGAAGGTTGGTTTCAATGGCAGCCAAAGCAACTCCACATGGCGGCGAAGCTCCCGTTGGACAAAAAGTTCGTCGCCTCGCTCGATTTGGCTGGCGACGGATGGCTCAACGGCTCGGACAACCTTGAGGTCGTGGTCGAGTGGAACTCCGGCGACCCCGTGGTCACGTCGCGGCGACTCGATGCCGCTCGTCGCGAGGGACCCGCCTGGTTGCCAGCGGACGCCTACGCCAAGACGGCCCGGTATGGCGTCTCGGCCGACGAAACAACTTGGACGATCGAACTGACGGTGCACGAAGTCGGCGACAAGTTGGTGCCCGAAGGCGAGGGCAACGCCGTTGGCGTTCGGCTGGATGCGTTTGGCGACGATCCCCAGACGCTCGCGCCCTTCCTCCCGCGTTGGACCGGCCCGGTCAACTTGGTCACCAACTTGGGGACCAACCTGCCTGATGGCCTGGTCTGGAAACCCGAAATGGCGTTCCGCAGGGTGGTTCCCGGTGAGGACATCCCGGTGCGGCTCACGTTCGAGGGCAACGACGAACTCGGGCTGGAGCGGATCGAGATGCGGACCGAGGGGCTGCTGGAAAAAGAGAGCCTGATGACGGCCGTCCCGTTCCCCAAGTTCGACCGCAAGGGCCGCGCATTCGTGGATTACAAGACCCGGATCACCGATTCGGCGCTCCTCGGGTGGCGCATCATGCGCGGCACGATCCAGACTCCCAAGGGGCCGATCGTGGTCCGGACGAGTTTCGAGGTCACCACGCCCGTCACCATTGAACTGAATCTCGTCCGCGACGAGCGCACCAAGCAGGGCCAGCGCGTCCTGAAGTTCAGCGTGTATCTCGTCTCCAACACTCGGAACCGGCTGGACGGGGTGCTCAAGATGGATGCCCCGAGCGGCTGGAAGCTCGTTTCTGGCAACGACCAGCGGTTCATGATCGTGGCCACCCGCGGTTCGGTGCGACGCGTGATCGAGGCGGAAGTCCGCGACGACGTGCAAGGCGTGTTCCCCCTGCGTTTCAGCGCCCTGATGGGTTCGCGCGAGGTGAGCTTCACGCACTACGCCAAGATCGCTCCGGGCACCCCCTGATCGGTCAGCCCCGGTTTGACAGGTCGCCAACCGCCCGGCGCAGCCAGGGCAACTCGTCCATGATCTTCTGGCCCGGGCAGTCGGTCTGCGCATAGTCCTTGTGTCCACCCAAGCGGTTCGCCGGCACACGGTGACGCGCGGCCAATGCCAACACGAGACGCCTGAGTGAAGCCTGTTGGGCGGGATAAAACGTCTCGCTGTCGAGCATCCCTTCCACGACGATGAGCGCATGGCCGGTGGGGTCGTAAGACGTGTTGGTGTCGCCCGCGTACTCGAGTTCGCGGCCAACGCCGATCCGCCCATCGGTCGAGATGTAGAAGTGGTACGGAACGTCGCCCCAGGCGGGTTTGGTGCGGCCACCGGCCAGTTGGTCCTCGCGTTGCGAGAACAACTGCAGGTTGAACAGCTTGCGCTCCAGCGATAGGTCGGGGCGTTGGGGCGTCCCCGTATGGTGCAGCGTGATGCTCCGGATTCGGTGCCGCTTCATCAGCGCGGCATTGCCCGGCTTGGCCTGCCACGCTTCGCGGGCGACGAGGCTGGGCATGGGCGGCAAGTCGTCGGGGAGTGCGCTGGTCCAACCCGGGTCGAGGACGAACATGACCGGATTATGGGCACACATCACGCCAACGTGGCGATGGTGACGCCTTGGCCGCCCTCGTTGGCGTCGGCTTCGCGGAAGCTCTTGACGCCCTTGTGGCGTTTCAGTGCGCTGTGGGCCATCTTGCGCAGA
>JACFNW010000365.1:0-1771 GCA_019454665.1 Fimbriimonadaceae bacterium
TCAAGCCCACACGAACGATGAAGTCCTCGATCGGTTCGGGCTGTGTCTCCCTCCATTCCAAAAGGGCTGACTTGATCTCGTCCGGTTTCATGGCGAGAGTATAGCGCGCCCGGATTCACACCCCAAAGCCCATGACCCGCGCCGTTCCGTGCGCATCGCGCCAGGAACCCAGCCGCCGCCACGCCTCAAAACAACCCGCGACGGCAAGTTCCATCCCATCCCCGATCTCGGTCAGCAAGACGCCCTCGGGGGCCATCACACGTGGCAGTTCGGCAGCCATTCGGCGGTAGATGCTCAACCCGTCTTCGTCTGCAAAGAGCGCCAATGCAGGCTCGAAGTCGGCCACCTCGCGCGGCAAGGTGTCGTCGCGTGCCACATACGGAGGGTTGGAGACGACCAGATCGAAGGGTCCGGAGATGCCGCCCACCAAGTCGCAACACGCCAAGGCAGCACCCGCGTCAAGATCGCTTCGGTTGCGCTCCGCCACGGCCAACGCGTCGGGCGAAACATCGCTCAGCACCACGCGCCAATCGGGCCGCTCCAAGGCCAGAGTCAGCCCCACGCACCCCGAGCCACAGCACAGGTCCAGCACACGACCACCTGGGAAGTTCAAGGCAACTTCGACCAGCGTCTCGGTCTCATGGCGCGGGATGAGGACGCGACGGTCCACGGCGAACCGCCGCCCATAGAACTCGCGCCAGCCCAGGATGTAAGCCAGTGGCTCGCCCGATTCGCGACGCTGCAGCAGCCCTTCTGCCGCGTGTTCGGCAATCAGCGCCTCCGGGTGGGCGAGCACCCACGAGCGATCCCGCAACTCGACGTGTGCGGCCAGCAACTGCGCCTCCAAACGCGCGGCCCCGATCCCGGCCCGTTCGAGCCGGGCCGTTGCCAACCGAACCCACTCGCCGATGGTCACTTGGCGGGGAACCCGGGCGTCATGACTAAGTCTTCGATCTGCCCGATGTGGCGCAGGTTGTGCTCCGCCGTCACGCGGAACACGTCGCCCACGCTCAACTTGACCAACCGACTCGCCGGACTCGAGACCTTCGCCCCGAGGTCCTTGCCCATCGCGGCTTCGGTCAAGGCGATCATACGGTCGAGGTGGGCCACCAACTGGTGGGCGATGTCGGGCGGAGTCGGCCCTGCGCGGGGCATGAACACGGGCGGCACCGGCGCGTTGCTGTTTGGGCCGGCGGCGCGAGCGATCAGTTTGCCCATGAACGACATGGCAAACTCGGTTCCCGGCTTGGCCAGGGGGCCCGTGATGTAGGGCGCTATCTTGGCTTCGTACGGCTGACCGCTTACGATCAGATGATCGCAAATCTGGCCCGCCGACCAGCGCTTTGGGTCGGGACGCCACTGCAACTGCTCCGGTCCGAGGCTCTCGGCAAGCCCCATCGCACGGTCGCGAAGCGATTTGAAGTCGCCCAAGCAATGGTGGAGGAACGCGCTCGCCGTCATCGAGACCCCGCCGCCGGGCGTCGCAGATCGGCCTCGGCCAGTTCGTGCTTCCAGAGTTCGACGCCGTCCTTGTCGTGCGCGGCGAGCACCAGGCGACGCGCGCCCTTCTTGCCCGTCACGTCAATGATGCCGAAGTTGCGTTTCTGGGTGACCCACGTGCCGGGGACGCGTGCCGGGTTGTTCTCTTCCCGCGCATCGCGGCCCGCGCCCGCCGAGAGCGGACTCGACGTGAAATCGTACCAATCGTATGCCGCGCCGGGCCATCGCACCTTGATCAACTCGCCGATGTGCCGGTCGCCCGAAAGGAACA
>JACFNW010000365.1:1786-3105 GCA_019454665.1 Fimbriimonadaceae bacterium
CCCCGAGATGTTGGCCTTGGCCAGGAAGTCGAACAGGTCCTTGCGCTCGGCCTCGAACTGTCCGAAGCCTTCATAGTGGGTGATCGGGTTGAGCATCTGCCCGCCGCACACCACGACTTTGAAGACGGCTTGGCTGTTGACCAGGCTGTCCTTTAGCCATTGGAGTTGCGCCTTGCCGAGCATCGTGCGTTCGTCGTCCACGGGCATTCGGTTCGGCGTTCGGTGGTAGCGGTCGTCGAGCATGAAGAACTCGACGTCGCCCCACTCGAACCGCTGGAACGTGCCGGGGGTCTCCGGCGTGCCGTAGCGGACGGCCGGGAAGTAGTCGGCGAACACACGCAACGCCTCTCCTTTCAAGCGAAACGAGCGGTCGGAATCGTTGGGGCCGTAGTCGTGGTCGTCCCACGTCGCATAGTGCTGGGCGAAACCAAGAAGGGGTTGCAGGCCGGGGAACGCGCGGTTGTGCCGCCATCGGTAACGCATGGCCGATTCGGTCAGCCAATCCGCCTCCCGGTAGTACACGTTGTCGCCGAGCCACAGCATCAAGTCGGGCTGCTTCTTGGCCAAGGCGTCGAAGATCTCGTGGTCGCCACCGTACGGGCGGCCCGGACGATCGAAGGGCGCATCGTTGAAGTAGGCGCACGAGCCGAACGCGACGCGGAACTCGGGCGGCTCGCTCTGCCAACGCCAGAGCGGCTGTGTTTGGAATCTAAGGGGATAAGGGCGGGGCACCAGTTGTCCGTTGATTTCGACCTCGTAATCGAACTTCGTGCCGAACGGAAGACCCGCGATGGTGAACACGGCGATGTGGTCGCCGACTGCGGAGGTCTGGATCGTTTGGGTGGCGGCCTTGGCGGGGCTCGCCGCGCCTTGCGGCCAGTAGCGCAGCCGTACGCTGGCGTCGGCTTTGGTCTGGACCCACACCCCCACCTCGGTCATCTCGGCGTAGGCGTTCATCGGCCCGGCACTCAGCAGCGGGTGGTCTTGCGCGAACGCCGATCCGGCCCAGGCCAGAACAAAGAGAAGCGGCAGGCTGCGTACACTCATCGCCAGAAAGCATATCCTCTTCAGCGAATCTCGGGAGGCTGGACGGTGATCGCGCGGGCTTCGTCCTCGAACGCGAGCGTCACGCGCCAGCACTCGTTTGCGGGCAACTCGGTGAAGCGGTCGGGCCACTCGACCAGCAGCAGATGGTCGGCCATGAGTTCGTCCAGACCCAAGCCCTCGGAAGAGGCGACGCGGTAGAGGTCGGTGTGCGCCACCCTCGGGTTCGTCTCGAACACTTGCACCAGGTTGAACGTGGGGGAGCGCACCGGCCC
>JACFNW010000366.1 GCA_019454665.1 Fimbriimonadaceae bacterium
CTTGAACGCTACGGGAATCAGCAGGACCCACACGCAGACGACGCCGTGCGCTGCGACCAAGGGCCAGTCCTTCCTCGCCGAGTCTTTCCACTTCGCCCAAACTTCTGTTCTCCATCGTGCCATGAACATTTCAGCCACTCATTGCGAAGGCCTGCTCGCGATGCGCAAACCATCGGGCCTCGCCTCGACCGCAAAGCCACGCACCGCAGAGCGAAACACCCAAGCCTCCTCAGCAGGCGGGGACTCCGATGGAGGGAACGGCTGGCCGAGCCAACGCGGGTTGAACTCGATCGGCGCGGGCCCGTCGCCCATTGAGAAGCGGGTGTACGCTGGCTTTCGCAAGTACAAGCCCAGTTCGTCCGTGGTCGCGCCGCTAGCCTCGGCGAGGGTCTCAAGCGCGTTCTGCGCCGGAACCGCCTCCTCAGACATCAAGAACTCGTTCATCTTCTTAACGTGGGTTCGCAGCTTCCAAGTACGTTGAGAACCCACCGTGGCCTCAAGTCCCTGATAAGGCCGCTCGGGAAGACTCAGGATTGCCAAACCCAACGGAACTCCGATCGCATGAGCCGCAAACAGGCGTACCAGGAGTCCGCTCTCGGAACGCACCTTGCGAACCGGCCTCGACCAAAACGCTCCTTCAGCCAGACAAGACACAAACCCCATCCCGGCCAGCAACGCTGCGGCGTTCAGCACGGGGTTCGGGTCGCTGGCCGTACCGACGAACACTCCCTTGAGAAAGACGGCAAAGAGGGCTCCCAAGAACGCCGTGAACCCATTCGCGAGCGTGGAGGCGATCAGGGACGCCTGCAGGGTCATCCCGGCCCATCGCCCAATGAACAACGCCTCGAAGACCACGGTCACCACAACGTACGGCCAATAAACCTCGTAGGGCCACATCTGCAACCCGAGGCCCATCGCCCCATTCGCGATCAGAGGCGCGAGCATGACTGCATTATAGGGGGTCGGGTAGCGAGGGGCCCAGCGACTCCATCTTGGCCTCCACGAACTTGCGGTCGGCGGGATTCGTCGCAAGGGCTAGCGCCTCGCCGAACGCACCTGCCGTTTCGGGGTGCCCCAGCCGGCGCATGAGTTCTGCCCGAGTGATCGCCCAGGGAAAGTAGCCTTGGAGCCGGGCGTCCAAACCGAGCGACTCGACCAGCGCCAACCCTTGATCTGGGCCGTGCACCATCGCAAACGCCACGGCTCGGTTCAGCTCGACGATCGGCGACGGGTGGACCAACCGCAACTGGTCGTAGTAACGCAGGATCAGGGGCCAGTCGGTCGCCTCGGGAGAAGGGGCCATCGCGTGGACGCTGGCGATGGCCGCCTCCACGTGGTAGCGCGTGATATGTTCCCCCTGCATCGAAGCGGCGAAGTGGGTCGCGCCAAGCGCCAGCCACTCCTGGTTCCAGCGCGAGCGGTCCTGATGCTCCAACGTGACCAATTCGCCCACGGGCGAGATGCGCGACGGGATGCGCGCCCCGAGCAGATGCATGAGCGCCAAGAGGGCGTGAACCTCGGGCCTTGCGGTTTCGGCGGATTCGGTCAGTTCGCGAGTGAGCCTGATCGCTTCCCGCACGAGGTCGTGCCGGATGGGCTCGTCCCCGGCCCTGGGCGCGTAGCCCTCGCTGAACACCAGATACAACACGCGAAGCACGGAGGCCAACCGAGCGTCGAATTCCGCGCCGACGGGCAACTCGAACTCCAGCCCAAGATCCCGCAGCTTGGCCTTGGCGCGGACGATGCGTTGCGCGACCGTGGGCTCGGTGGTCAGGAACGCTCGCGCGATTTCGCCCGTGCCGAAGCCGCCTACGGCTTTGAGCGTGAGGGCGACGCGCGACTCTTCGGCCAGCGACGGGTGGCAAGCGACGAACATCATGCGCAACGTGTCGTCGCGGATGGCTTCGATGCTGGGCTCTTCGCTGGCCGCTCGGTGCCGCCCCGCCCAAGCGTCGATCTCGGGCGCCTTGGACCGCAGCAACGCCTGCTGCCGGACGGCGTCCAGGGCTTTGTTTCGGGCCACCTGAACCAGCCACGCCACGGGGCGTTCGGGCACGCCTTGGTACGACCAAAGGCGTGCCGCCTGAACCATCGCGTCTTGGACCACGTCCTCGACGAGGTCGAGGTGCTGAGGTCCGAGGATGCGCGTGAGCGTCGCGACGATCTGCCCGTAATGCGAGCGGACCACCGCATCGAGGTCTTGGTGCGTTTCAGCCCTCCAGGATCGAGTAGATCGTCTTCATGTCGTCAATCTGGCGCACCTCGACGTACCCGCCGTACTCCAAGTTGGGGTGGAGCCGGGCGATCGCGACCGCTTCGTCGTAGTCGCGGGCCACGATGACGTACTCGCCGCCGATGTGGTCCTTGGTCTCGCCGTAGGGGCCGTCGGTGACCACGGCATCGGGACCGAAGCCCTTGATCCAAGCGCCGTCGCCATCGGTGAGTTTGAGCGACTTGTCGCTGAGCAACTGGTTCGATTCGAGCAGACGCTCGGACCAAGCCATGTACTTGCCGACCAGCGTCTTCCACTCCTCGGGGCCCCAGTGTTCCCACGGGACGTGCTCGCCGGTTCTGAGAATGACCATGAAATGTGGCATATCGGTGTTTCGTGTCCTTGCAGCGCGCGGCCGCATCGCCTTGACGGATGGGAATCCCGCGATTCGGCACCCGGTGCGACCTTCCGACTGCATTCTGCACGTCTTGGGGCGGGCGACCGCTATAATCGAACCGGAACTCCCATGGTGACCATCGTCAATTACGGCTTGGGCAACCTCGGCTCGATCGTGAACATGCTCAAGAAGATCGGCGTGCCCAACATCCTGACCTCCGACCCCGCGGACGTGGTGGCCGCCGAGCGGCTGATCCTGCCGGGTGTCGGCCACTTCGACAAGGGCATGTCGCTGCTTCACGAACGCGGCCTGATGGAGGCGCTGAACGAAGCCGTGTTGCGTCGAGGCGTACCCGTCATGGGTATTTGTCTCGGCATGCAGCTCTTGCTGGAAGGCAGCGAGGAAGGAAAACTCCCCGGCCTGGGCTGGATCAAGGGCTGGGTCCGCAGATTCCCCAATATGCAAGACGAGGACGGCAAACCTCTCAAAATC
>JACFNW010000367.1 GCA_019454665.1 Fimbriimonadaceae bacterium
GGCTGTTGATGCTCGATTGGAACAACGGCAACCGCACCGTTCTGGTGGACCCGAGGCTCACCGGGCTCCTGGTCGGTCAGACGCTGAAGACCACCCCCGTAGAGATCTACCGCGCCGCCATCGAGGCCACGGCGTTCGGGGCCAGGCGGATCATCCAGCAGATTCGAAACGCCGGAGTCGGGGTGCGCGAGATCGTCACGGGTGGCGGGATCGCCGAGCGCAGCCCGCTGACCATGCAGATCTACGCCGACGTCTGCAACATGCCCATCCGCATCAGCCGCAGCCCGCAAACGTGTGCGCTCGGCGCGGCGATCTTCGGCTCGGTGGTGGGCGGGGCGCACCAGGATGTGTCCGCTGCGGTCAACGCCATGACGGGGTTCAAGGACGTGGTCTATCAACCGAACCCGAGGGCCGTCGCGGTCTACCAGTCGCTCTACGAAATGTACGAGACGCTGCACGACGCGTTCGGCGACACCGGCCGCCATCCGCCGCTCGACGGCGTGATGAAGCGCCTCATGGCGATACGCGAGGAGGCGGCAAGCGCATGAACCGCGAACTCCGCGAAGCCGTCTGCAAAGCCAACCGAGCCCTGCTCTCCAGTGGACTGGTCACGATGCACTCGGGCAACGCGAGCGGCGTGGATCGCGAGACGGGCACGGTTTACATCAAGCCTAGCGGCGTGGATTACGAAAGTTTGGTTCCCGAACAAATCGTGGCCGTTGATCTCGCCAGCGGCGAGCCGCTCGAGGGGCAGCTCAAGCCAAGCGTGGACCTGCCGCACCACCTGTACCTGTACCGTCACATGGAAGAAATCGGCGCAGTCGTCCACACGCACAGCAACTACGCCACGGCTTTCGCGGCGCTGCACCGGCCGATTCCGCTGGTGCTCACGGCCATCGCCGACGAGTTTGGCGGCGAGATTCCCTGCGCCCCCTACATAGACAACCAGGGCGACCACATCGGTCAGGCGATCGTCCGCTGGCGGGGGCGGGGGCCGGTCGTTCTGCTGGGCAACCACGGAGTGTTCGCGTGGGGCGACACGGTTCACGCTGCCCTCAAGGCCGCGATCATGACCGAGGACGTGGCCAAGACCGTGCATCTGGCCCTGCAACTCGGCCAGCCGTTGCCGATACCGCCCGAAGAGGCCGCAAAGTGGCACGCCCGTTACCTGACCACCTACGGCCAGCGGGACCTCTAGATCACCAATCGTCGCGCTTGCTCTCGCTGGGGCGGGTGACCGTCCGGCGTTGCAGCACGCGGGTGAACTGGTCAATGCTGAACCGGATGCCGAAGCTCGACTCGCTGGGGAACTGTCGGTAGCGGACGAAGGGCTCCAGGCATCCCACCTTGAGCGCGAGAATGTACTCCTTGTCAATCATGCGCATCGTGCCGCCATCCCACTTCACCAGGTAGCTGGCCGTCAGCGGGCCGATGTTGGCGTCCGCACGAGCGTGCCACGATCGGCGCATCGGCAGGGCATCGAAGTCGAACAAAGGTCGCCCGCCCTCGACCCCCACCGTGTAGCCGAAGGCCAGCCGGTAGGCGGGCTGCTCGTAGACAGCGGTCGTTTGGAGCCGAGCCCAGGCGTGCTTCGTGCCCCCTCCGAGGAACCCCATCGCATCGAGGCCGATCAAGGTCTTGATCGGGCCGAGATCGGGGCCGCGATGGGCGGCGTTGACCCAAACCAGGCCTCGCAGGTGGGCGGGCGCCTCGCCATCGGCGATCTGGTGCAGGCGAACCTGCGCTTGATAGCCGCCTCGACCGAGGGGGCCGCCGCGCTCGTAGGCGAACTCGATGGGCTTCTTGATGCGCAGAGATTCGGCGCGCCCGCGCGCGCTTTGGTTGCCGTAGCTGCCGATGCTCCAGCTTTCACGCTTGGCCCGGTGCTCCAAGACCTCCTCTTTGGGGGTTTGGACGTCTATGTTGTCCATGTAGCGGCGGTTGAACCATTCGTTGAGTTCGGAGCGTGGGGCCACCAATCCGCGCGCCTCGTCGGCGCCGATGCTGCTCTTGACCAGCGTGATGCCGTAGCCCGGTGGCTGGCGCGGATAGGTCGCGTAGGCCGCAGAAAGCGAGGTGGATTCGTTGAGGAGGATGCCGCTGAACCATGAGACGCCGAGGCCCTGGCCCTTGCGGTGGTTGATCATGGGCAGCCGCAAGCCGAGCACGCGTTTGTCCAGAGAGAAGCTTGTGCCGGGGCCCTTGCCGAGGTACTTGCCGAAGACCTCGAGGCCGGTCCCGGTGGTTCGTCCGCCCTTGCCGGGTGTCAGCCGCACCTCGGGGATGCGGATGGCGTACAGGGGCTTTTCTCGCCCGCATGTGCTCGCCCGCACGCCCCTCAGAACCCAGCGTTCCGTCCCAATGTCCACCTCTTGCGCCGTCATGAAGAGGTTGGCGATCTCCGCCCGCACGCCGCGCGCGAAGCCGGTCCGATTCCCCCAATCGAAGGCGAGATCGGAGGCCTGCAACTTGCCGTCGGGGTCGTCAATGCGCACGGCTCCCTCGGCGAACCCCCGCTTGCTGCCGCGCAGCACGGCCAACCGGTCGGCCCGGAGCGTGGTCACGCCATAGATCGCCGTCACGCCACCTGAGAACTGCATCAGCGTGTCCGGTTCCTCGGTGGCGCCGTTGGCGAACAGTCCGGGGCGAATCAGCCGGTCCACCAGGATGGCTTCCATGTTCGTCCATTGGACGGTCAGGTCCGGGGCGACTTGGCTGGTCTGGACCTGCTCGGCCACGGTTGCCGGGCGCGACTCTTCGAGGGCGTGCTCGAGTCGCTCGATGGGGGGCAACAGCGTGGGGATCGGAAGCATGGATCGGGCACCGAGAGTGTACAACGTGGCGTCGCCGAGCTCAGAGAATGCCGCTGCGGAGCAGGTCCTTGAGCATCAGCAGACCGACGAGGGTTCCTTCTTCTACGACGGGCAACTCGCCGACCTTCTTCGGCAGGTTCTGGAACACTTCCAGCGCCTCGATCGCCATCAGGTCCGGCCCGACCGACGTCGGCTCGCGCACCATGATCGCTTCGGCAGGCATGTCGAGCGGTCGCGAGGCGACCACGTGCCGCCGCACGTCGCCATCGCTGACAAAGCCCAGCAAC
>JACFNW010000368.1:0-2317 GCA_019454665.1 Fimbriimonadaceae bacterium
GTGTCGAACCCTCTATCCATGAGGTCGGGTTCCTTCTGCGTCACATGGTCCAGGAGGACTCGACTGACGCGATCCAAGGTTTGCTGGTGCCGCTGCTCGACCTCCGAGCGGAAGCGGTCCATGCCCTGTTCGAGTTCGGCGGCGAAGGCTTCGACCGCGTCCTCCAGGCGATCCGCTTCCCGAGCAAACTGGTCGGAAGCCTGAACCAGTTCCCGTTCTTCCTGCTCCAGGAAGTTCAAGAACGCACGGACATCGCCTTGGAACGCGCGGAACTCCTGTGAGAGTTCGCCCAGGTTCTTGGCCATCGTCTGGTCCAGGGCAAGCAGGGCTTGCGAGACTTCGCCGAGCCCTTCGCGGCAGGCCTCCACCGCTTCCGCGAGTTGAGCGCTCAGGTCCTCGATTCTGGAGTGGCCCTCGTTCCAAGCGCTGGACACGACGTCGAGGACGAAGCCATCCGCCTCGTCCATCACCAGGGATCGCGCTTGTTCGGCGGTGGAGATCGCTTCGTCGGCGCCCTCGATCATCTGCTCGGCGATCGCCAAGTGCTGATCGGCCGTCGCCACAGCAGCGGTCGAGTTCTGGATCGCCTCGATGAATTCGGGAAAGGTGAGTTCGGCCATGGCAATTCAGGGGTGGGCGTCAGATCAGGGCTTTGATGGTGTCCATGACGGGCTCGATCTTCTGAACGAGCGCAAGGATTTCCTTCACCGGTGCGAGGACTTCTCCGAGGCTGTTCTCGACGGCCTTGGTAGGACCCTCCAGGAAGTCGGCCAAAGCGTCAATGGCCTCCATCAGTTCTTTCGTCGCGCGCAGAATCTCCGTCAGACGCTCCTGCACGTATTCGCGTTCGAAATCTTGCAACGTCCGGCCCTCGGTCTCGTCTAGAAAGCCCGTGATGGCTTCCAGCTGGTTTTCGATGCGGTCGGCGAACTGCTCGAAAGCATCGGTCGCCTCTTCGATTTCGGCGCGGACGGCCTCTTCGAAGGTATCCATCTGTTGGGAGAGTTCTTCGGCCTCCTGGATGAGCTTCTCGCGTTGCTCGGCCGTGGTCGCCAACAGCTTCTGCACGGCCTGCGAAGCTTCGACGAATTCGCGCCGGCCCGTTTCTTGGAACTCGCGGCACTGTTGGAGCAGCTCGTCGTGCGCGTCGCGGGTTTCGCCTCGCAGCGACTCGAACCGCTCGGTGGCTTCCGCAAACCGCTGCCGCAAGTTCTCGACGTCTTCTTCGATTCGGTCGGCGGCCTGCTGGACTCGCTCGCCCAGACTCTCGGCGCGCTCGCCCGCTTCGGCCAGAGCACGCTCGGCCTCGGCGATCAGGTGTTCGAGTTCGTCCACCAGACGCGCGGTGCGGATGGCGACGGCTTCAAGCGCCTCGGTCACGTGTTCGGCGGCGGTAGCCAATCCGCTCGTGTGATCCAGCGCGGCTTCGATCTCGGCGAGAAGGGCGTCGGTCTCCTGCGCCTTCACGCACAGCTCGCCCAATTTGGCGATGCTCTCTTCGATGAGGAGGGTGACGTTTGCCGACATGGGTGCACCGGTGTTCCGACCATTATATGCAGGAGAGGTCCTCTGAAGCGCAGCCAATTCATCGTTTTTTTTGGCGACCACCTCTCCAACCGGCCTCCTTCGGACAACAAACGGCCCGAGTTCGACGGTTATGTCAACTCGGCTTGTCCTTCAGGGCCCTATAATGGTCGTCACTGAGGCCATTCTCATGACGGTTCTGCTCCAGAAGTCCTTCTTCGATGTCCAAGGGCACCGTTTCGCCAGCCAGTTCCTGAAGCCGGTGAAGCGATGGGCGTGACTCCGGAGCGTCTCTTGTGGATTGGGGGATGCCTGCTGGTCGCAATTGCATCTTCCGCAGCGGGCTTTCTTGCCAAGAATCCCGTGATCGCCCAGGTGGCGAAGCAGGAGGTCAGCGGCTCCGACCCGTTCCGCGTGCTGGGTTCGACCCGCAAGGTCCTCCTCGTGGGTGCCGGCTCGAGCGCCCACAGTAGGAAGGTCAAACTGCAGAGGTGGGGAACCGCCGACCTGGTCTTGCTGGTGACCATCGAACCTTCTGAACGGGTGCTCGGCGTCGAGGCCATCCCCTCCACAATGAAGGTGGGCGAACGTTCCCTCGCCGAGGTCTTCGAAAGCGACGGACCCGAGGCCGTTCTATCGATGGGCGGGCTCGAGGCCCTTCTATCGATGGGCGGCATCATCGCGACCGACTACGCCGTCCTCGACTTCGATTCCATGATTTCGTTCATTGACCGAATGGGAGGAATCGAGGTCAAGGTCGAACAGAAGTTGCAGCACGTGGACAAGGCGGGGG
>JACFNW010000368.1:2327-3097 GCA_019454665.1 Fimbriimonadaceae bacterium
TGTATGTGGACCTCGAGCCCGGCTACTACCACTTGGACGGAAGGTTGGCGCTCGGGTACCTGCGCGTCAAAGGAAGTGCGCTTGCGAAGTCGGGCGACACCGGATGGGTCGCGGGCTTCATCCAGAGCCTTAGGGAGGGATTGGATGGGAAGGAGGAGTTGGTGGCCGATCTCGCAGGCCTGGTTTCCATGACGTCGTTGAGTTCAAATGAGATCGCGGCCATGTTGCGCGCCTTGGTCGAGGTCGGGCCGAGCGGCGTCAAGATCAAGGCGGGCGACTAACCCCGTACGACGACTTCGGGCTTGGGTTCGATCACCCGTTCGACGACGGGCTCGCCCTCCTGGTTGGTGTCTCCACCGACCACAACCTCGGTGCGTTCGATCTCCAACCCAGGGTAGCCCGGGTCCGTGACCGTGCCGGGGGCCCTTCTCCGGGCGGCTTGGTAGGTCGTTGGATTGGGGATGGTCTTGCTCTTCAGTCGAGTCACCAAACGAGTTCCCTGTTCCGGTTGTTGCGTTGCACCGGCTTGTTGAGCTTGCCTTACCGAGGTGGCGAGCACACCCTTCCAAAGAGGGTCGAGGACGGGCGTCGCGTAGGTGACGAGGAAGGCGCCGAATGCGCAGACGACTGCCGTGGCGGCCTTTCGACGCTTTGGCTCCCGCGTCACCTTCTGGGCGACCGGTCTGGGTGGGGTTTCCGTGGTGGGGCCGCTCCACAGTTCGCGGATCATGGCGGCGGCGTCGGCGGGGCGGCGGTCGGGTTTCTTCTCC
>JACFNW010000369.1:0-389 GCA_019454665.1 Fimbriimonadaceae bacterium
CAAGGAAGAGGGCCTCGCTCTGCGCATGAGCATCGCCGAGAACATGGCGCTGCCACGCTTCTCGCGGCGTCGGACGATCCACCCGAAGCGCGAGGCGTCGAGGACGGCCAAGTGGGCGCAGGAACTTCGCATCCGCTGTCGTGATGTGCAACAGCCCGTCTCGGCGTTGAGCGGTGGCAACCAGCAGAAGGTGGCCATCGCCCGACTCTTGGATGCAGACGCCGATCTCCTGCTCCTCGACGAGCCGACCCGGGGTATTGATGTGGGGAGCAAAGCCGAAATCTACGCGCTGATCGACGGGCTCGCGGCTCAAGGAAAGTGTGTGCTGATGGTGAGCAGCTACCTACCCGAACTGTTCGGCGTGTGCGATCGGATCGCCGTCATGAGCC
>JACFNW010000369.1:399-1522 GCA_019454665.1 Fimbriimonadaceae bacterium
CGAGGTTCGCTCGGCGAAGCGCGGCCCGTGGCCCAGACCGACGCCCACCGGGTGATGGAGGAAGCCACGCGATGAAGAAACACGCCAACCTCATCGGCCTCTTGGCGGCCTGGATCGTCGTGTTTGCGATCTTCTCCTACTTCGCCCCCAACAGCTTTCCCACGGTCCGCAATCTGGAGACCATCGCGCGCCAGACGGCCATCGTCGGGTTCGCGGCGGTGGGCATGACCTACGTGATCGTGGCGGGCGGCATAGACCTTTCGGTGGGCTCCATGGTGGCGCTGGTCGCCGTGGTCGTCGCTTGGTGCCTGCGCGCGGGCTACCCGCCCGAGGTCGCCGCCGTGGCGGGAATCGCGGCCGGAGGGCTCTGCGGCTTCGTCAACGGCTGGCTGACCGGCAAGCTGAAGATCACGCCGTTCATCGTGACGCTGGGCAGCCTGACGCTCCTGCGCGGCCTCTCGAAGGGCATCGCCGGCGAGAAGAAGATTGACGCGCCGCTCACGTGGCTGAACCAACTGCTGGCGGCCCTCGGCCCGCACCAGCGGTGGATGCTCGTCCCCGTGGGCGTGTGGCTGCTGGTCGTCGTGTCGGTGCTCGCGGCGTGGGCGTTGCGCTACACGGCTTTCGGACGGCATACCGTGGCCATCGGCTCCAACCTGCAAACGGCGCGGCTGTGCGGCGTGCCGGTGGATCGCGTGCGCACATCGGTGTTCCTCGTGGGCGGCCTTTGTGCGGGGCTGGCGGGGCTGATGCAGTTCTCGAGGCTTTCGGTGGGCGACCCCACGGTGGCCGTCGGCTTGGAACTCCAGGTCATCGCCGCAGTGGTCATCGGCGGAGGCAGCCTCTCCGGCGGCGAGGGCTCCATTCTCGGGTCGCTGATCGGTGCCGTCATCATGACCACCATCTCGGCGGGCGGCTCGCACATGGGCTTGCCCAATTGGGTTCAGGAAATCGTGACGGGCCTGATCATCGTGGCTGCTGTCGCGCTCAACCGCTGGCGGGCGGCGGCGTCTCTGGGCGAAACGGGTTCTGCTTGAGGCGGCGCGGTGTAAGATGCACGCGTGACCAAGAGCTGGCGCATCGGCCTCTGGGTGTTGACCGTCGGTACGGTCTTCTACTTCCT
>JACFNW010000369.1:1532-3079 GCA_019454665.1 Fimbriimonadaceae bacterium
GTATCTCGTTCGCGCGATCCTGGCCCCGTTCGTGGTGGCCGTGATCATCAGCGTGCTGCTCGATCCGACCATCCGTCGGTTGCGCCTGCGCGGATGGCCCCGTTGGGCGGCGGTGAGTTCGGTGTTCGTCGGGTTCTTCGCACTGATCACCTTGGTCTCGATCCTGCTCGCGCCCGTCATCGGCCAGCAGGTCTCCAAGATGCGCGAACGCTTCGACCAACTGAGTTCGCAATTGGCGCAAACCACCGAGTTCGAGACCATGCTCCAGAAGCATCGCCTGCTGCTGTCTTCGGCGGGGCTGCCGACCGAGGTCGAGCCCTGGACCCGCCTGTTGGGCCAGCCGTTCGCCGAAGCGGCGGGCTACCAGTCGGCTGCCCAACTGCAGGCGCGCCTCACGGCCTACGACCGCGAACTCAGCGGCGAAGGGCTGCCGACGACCGTCAAGGGCTGGAGCGCCATCTACGACGCGAAACACCGCAGCCAGATGCAGAAGTCGCAGGAACAGGCCGAGAGCCGGATTGACGGCTTGCTCGCGGCCAACCGCCCTACGCTCGAGCGGCTGAATCTGCCCACGACCCGCCAGGAATGGGTCGCGCAATACTTCGACCCCTACAAGGAGCAGATGGCCGACGGCATCCAGTCGTTCTTGGGCGGCTTCCTGGGCATCGTGAGCACGGTGGCGTCGGGCGTTTTGCTGCTCGGCTTCACTCCGCTGATCACGTTCTTCATCCTTTGGGATTTGGAGGACATCAAGAGGCGCAGCGCCACGTGGATTCCGCCCGCGATCCGCGCCAGCACGATGGGCCTGATGCGGGACATCAGCGACGTGTTCGTCAAGTACGTGCGGGGGATGACGCTCATCGTGCTGACCTACAGCACGGTTACCTCGGTGTTGTTGTCCGTCCTGGGCGCACCCTACGCGATCATCATGGGCGTCTTGATCTCGCTGCTCGGCCTCATCCCCACCATCGGCGCGTTCATCAGCTACTTCGTCACGTTCGCCGTGGTCGGCGTGAGCGGCAAGACGGGCAACTGGATGTTCGACCTCGGCTCGCCTTGGGCGTTCGGCGGCGTCATCGTGCTGTGCCTGTTCGTGGTGCTCACCGTCATGGACCAGGTGCTGTATCCCAAGCTGGTCGGCACGGCGGTGGGCTTGTCGCCCGCGGTCAGCATGTTCGTGCTGTTCAGTGCGGGCGCGTTGTTCGGGCTGGTGGGCACGATGATCGCGTTCCCGTTGGCCGGCGCGGCCAAAGTGGTCCTGGACCGCATCCTGCGCGTGGCGACGGGGGGCGAGGCGTCGCTGGCGTTGCCTCGGGTTCCGCTCAGGCATCGCGCGGGTTCTGGGTGACCTCGCCTAGGACCGTGCGAACGCAAGCGCCGCGACCCGAGTCTCACCAGTTGAGCCATCTAGGTCGGCGCCACCGGGTCCGCACCCAAGACCAGTCCACCGGTCGCGGATTCCGGTCGGCGCCGATGGCTGGCCCATTCAGGCCGAGATGAAGCTCCGCAGCCGTTCCAGGTTGACGCGGTGCATCGTCTCGGCCTCG
>JACFNW010000370.1 GCA_019454665.1 Fimbriimonadaceae bacterium
GATGGATGGCAGCGTTCAGGCGCTCGACCCCGAGACCGGTCGGCCGTTGTGGACGTCCATGACCGGCGCCTACTGCCACTCCTCGCCTCGACTCTCGGGAGACCTGTTGGTCGTCGGAAGCGCCGATGGGTTCGTCTACGCCTTCGACGCCACCAGCGGCCGGCCACGGTGGAAGGTGCAGACGCAGGGCCCCGTGTACGCTTCGGCAGCGTTCGCCAAGGGGGTGTGCGCGATCGCTTCGGGCGATGGATCGGTCTATGGGTTGGACGAGAAGACCGGCGCGCTCCGCTGGCGGTACACGTTGCCCAAGACCAACACGTCGTTCATCCAGAGCCCAGCGGCGACCGATGGGACGAGGTTCTTCCTGGGAGCGTGGGACAACTACCTCTATGCGCTTGACGCCGAGACAGGCCGTTTGGAGTGGCGATCCATCTGTTGCGAGCGCACGTTCGCCTTCTCGCCCGCCATCGGGGGACCTGCGGTCGCCGATGGGCGCGTCGTCGTCCCCGCCAACGGCAACATCCTCTACTGCTTCGATACCGCCTCCGGCAAGACCCTCTGGGAGTACGCGTCGCCCCGCGACAAGGTGGGCTACTCGGGCCCTCGGATCGCGGACGGTCGCATCTACATCGGGTGCTTGGGCGACAACGGCGAGGCGCGATGCATCGGGCTCGCCGACGGCAAGGAGGTCTGGTGCGCGAACCTGGGCCTGGTCGTTTACGATTCGTCGCCGGCAGTCTCGGACGGCTTCGTCTCGGTGGGATCGGTGGCCTCGGTGCTTTCGCTCATCGAGCAGGACACGGGCAAGGTGGCGGCCCAGTACCGGTTGCCTCGGGGCCATGTGCTTGCTTCGCCGGCAGCCAGGGACGGCTGGGTCTGGGCGGCCTCGCTTTCGGATTGGGTCGTCGGCTTCCGCTTGAAAGGTCGCTAGCGGAAGGTGAACGAGAGCTCCAGATCGAAGCCCCGCGAGCGGTAGGCTCCCGAGTTGACCGACGGGTCGAGGTTCTTCAGATCCCGGAACCGATACCATCCGATGAGGGCGATGTTCCGGTAGATCTGGTACTGGTAGCCCACCGAGAGCATGCGGTCGTCTTGCGGCAGGTAGTTGCGCGTCCGCCCGACTTGGGCGTTCAGCAGGGCGCGGCTGCGCGGCGACAACCGGTACATCAACCCAAGATCGAAGCTCGTGGCGTCCTGGGCGAACGGGGTGCTCTTGCTGGAAAGCAACACGCTCACGCCTGCGCGATAGCTCAACCGTCCCGGCGGCACGCCCGTCAGCACCAGGTTCAAGGTCTGGTTGGTCGAACGCTGATCCGTGCCGAAGAACGACGTGTTGGACGTGTCGAAGCTCGCGTAAAGGTTCGTCTGCTTCCCGAGGTCGTAGTCGAACGCGAGCCCGTAGGTCGTGTTGTCGGTGTTCGATGTGACGCTGCCCGATTGCGACCGGTTGTAGGCGAACGCCTCGATGCCGGCGCGTTGCGAGAGACGATACTGAGCTGCGAGATTCCAGAAGGTCAGGTCGGCGGGCACGAAGTTGAACGCGTTGGACTCCGTCCCCCCCGAGAACCCGTTGCCGCCGTAGCCGATGCCGGAACCCCCTTGAAACCGGCCGAGGGTCGCGATCTCGCCGGATCGGGAGATGCCGTACGACGCGTTCGCGTTGAACCGCTCGCCGGGGTTGTACGTGGCCGCAAGCGTGACGTCGTTGCCCTTCCCCGATTCGCCATCGGCGCGGATGAACGAGAAACTGGTCCGGGCGCTCAGGCTCGTGTCCGCAGACGGTTGGTAGGCCAGGTTCAAGCGCAGCGTCTCCATACTGACCGTCGAAATCTTGGTCGCATTGCCGTCGGCGACGGGGCCGCGCCCGTCTTGGTGCCCTATGCCGTAAGTGGCGCGAAGGCGACCGTGGTTCTTCGTGCCGCTGAGTTCGGTGGTGGCGATCTTCGTCTCTTGGCCGCGAAGGTTGCTGCCCGACCGCACGTGCTCCAGCCTCCACGAGTTGTTTTCATCCTTGGCCACCGAGGTCGAGGCGCGCAGTTCGGTCACTCGGGCGCGGTCGGTGAGCACGTTGCCCTGGCTGTCCACCCTCCTCGCAAACACGCTGGCGTTTCGGTGCGAGAGGCCGTAGGTAAGCCCGCCGCTCTCGTAATCCACCCCAAAGTCCGTGGCCTTCTCGTTGCGGTTGAACGAGCGCGACTCGACGCTGACGTAGCCGTCCGGGATGTCGCGCGCGTTGGCGCGGAACTTCCACGGGCCCTTGGTCAGGTTGGCATCTACGCTGCGTGCGGTGCCGCTGGTCGGGTTGACGGGGTTCTTCAAGCGTCCTGTCGCCTGGCTATACGAGACGAACCCCAACTCGCCCACCGGCAAGCGGTAATCCAAGCCGACCACCTCGCGGTCGCCGTCCACGGTGGCAGTGGGCTTGGGCGTGTACACGACTTCGATCGTGCTCGTCGGCGCGACGAATCGCGAGAAGTAGAAGACCGCCGGGTTGCCCGTGGCGAACGCGTAGTCCACGTTCTCGGTCTGCAGCACGCCGTCGAGTCGGATCGCGATGGGCCGCCCGGGCATGGGTTCGAACTCGAGGAAGTAGGGCGTCGAAGGTGCGCCGAAGCCCTGGAAGAGTTCGGTGCGCGTGCTCAAAGCCCCCGAGCCTTTGGCCTTCTGCTCGACCGCGGTCACCCCGAAACGCCCGAACTTGCCGAGGTCGTAGGTGGCGCCCACGCCTTGGATGGTGCCGCGCGGCGCGTTGAACCCGAACGCCTCGAACGTCACGACGATGCTGCTGGTCGGCGGGATGACCTTGCCGACGAACGTGATGGCCCCGAGTTCGTAGGTGATCGTGTAGTCTTCGCCCAGTCGCTGCGCCACGCCGTCCACCTCGACCTGCTCCGAGCCAGCCACGACCTGGCTGGTTTGAAGGTAGTAGGGGCCTGCCGTGTTGTTGCCCTGGACCGACACCGTGCGCGGACTTCCCTTGGCCTCGGAGCGCACGGCGCGAACGTCCAAGCGCCCGCTGCGGTAACCGGCCATCACGCCTTGGAGCGTTTTGGCGAACGGGATGAGCCGGTTCGAGTTC
>JACFNW010000371.1 GCA_019454665.1 Fimbriimonadaceae bacterium
ATTGGTGATCGTCTGCTTCAGGCCCGCGCTCAAGACGGGGCTCTTGGCGATCCAACCTGCGATTGTGCCGATGCCCAGCGCGAACGCGCAGAACAAGACGTATCCGGTGCCTGTCAACACCTTTTTCCAGAGCGGTTTGGGAGCGGCTTTCTTTGCCATCGGACCTTCTTGTGTAGGTTGCGGGATTATGTCACCGGACTCGACGCATCGCTGGGACAGTCCCCTGCCGGCAACAGCACCCGAAACGTGGTGCCCACGCCGACTTCGCTGTCGATCTCCAGCGAGCCTCGTTGAGCTTCAACCAGATTGAGGACGATCTTGGTTCCCCACCCGGAGCCTTTGGCCTTTTCCCACATCGAACCCGCCCGGCCGGCCAGGACCCGTTCGATGATCTCGCGCGACATGCCGGGGCCGGTGTCTTCCACTTCGACGATGTGCGGCTGGCCCTCCAGGGCGCGATAGCGGACGGTGATCGAACCCGGCTTGCCCTCGGGGCCGGCTTTCTCCAACACGGCCTTGATCGCGTTGCTCACCAAGTTCTGGCAAATGCGGAACATGTACAGCCGGTCGTGGCACGCCGGCGGCGCCTCGGTCTGGATTTGGTACACGAGCGCGACGCCGTTTTGCCGGCACTGCGGTTCGTAGTAGCTGACGCTGGTGGCGATGGTGTCGGCCATCGGCTCGAATCGCAGTTCGGGGCGCAACGGGATGCCCGACGACAGGTCGCTCATCAGCTTCGTGTAGTCCATCGTCAGCTCGAGCGAACGGCGCAACCGGCCGAGCATCTCGTTGGCCTCGTTGGCCAGCCGACGGGTTTCGGGGTCGGGGTTCAGGTCGCCCAGTTCGCCGTTGAGGATGGCCAGCGGCAACTCGACATAGTCCACCATGGACTTTTGCGCCGCCGCCATGTTCTTGATGTCGTGCGCCACGCGTCCCATGCCCAGCAGTTGCAGGGCTCGAGCGGATTGCTCGCTGAGCGCATGGTTCATGAACGCCAGCGCCGAGACGTTCGACACGATCTCCAAAACGGCCACGTCGTTCTCGGTGAAGTTGCCGCTCGCTTTGTTGATGAGCTGAACGACGCCGATCGGCTCCTCGTCGGGGACCATGAGCGGCACGGTGACCATGTTGTCCACGACCACTCCGGTGGCCTTGGCGATCACCTGGTGGGGTTCGTCGTGCTGCGCCTGGGTGGTCTCGGCCTGCCTGTTGTGGAACACGCGGCCCACCACGCCGAAATCGTCGGGCAGGATGCGGAAGGGCAGCCGGTCGCCCACATCCTCGGGCAACACGTGCTGAAACCGCAGGGTGCGCGTGGCAGGGTCGTGGGTATAGATGGTGCCTCCCGCGGCTCCGACGGCCTCCACGCAAATCGAGAGAACATCCCTGAGCAGCGAGTCGAAGGGGCCCGACCCAGCCAGCTTCCTTGTGGCGTGCTGAACGGCCCGAATCAGGCGCTCATTCGCATCCATACGCGAAGCACAGATTGTACTCTGCACGCGCGGCTGAAGGAGTGCGTCGCTTCACCTCGGCGCTGTGAGCGAGGGTCGGCTTCGAGACGCGCGGCCCGAGGACCGGGTTGCCCGGACCGTCCGCTCCCGCCGCCGTGTCAACTCTGGAGCGTGTTCTCTCTTCTCGTCCTGGTCTCCCATCCCAACGGCCCGCCGAGACTGCGTCGGCTGCGTCGCGGGGGCGTTGGACAAGGACGACTACCTGGCCCGCTTGTCCGCCGCCGGGTTCGTGGACGCCTCGATCGAGGTGACGCGCCGGTCCTCGACATCGGCTCTCGCTTTGCAGAAACCGTGTTACAATGTCGTGTACCGTAAGGAGATTAGCCATGTCAGGAGGTCCAGCCCCAGTGGGACCCGCTCCCTCTGCATTCGATCCGCGCTTGCCGCCCAATGGTGAGAGTCTGACGCGCTCCGCGCCACGCAGAGACGCGCACCCTACCGGAGGCGTCGGCATGAAGCGGGCTTTTACTTTGATCGAGCTGCTCACCGTCATCTCGATCGTGGTTGCCTTGGCCGCCGTGACGTTCGCCGTGTTCGGCCCAGTCAAGCGCGCGGCTCAAGGAAGCGTCTGTGCGAACAACATGCGGCAGTTGCACGTCGGCTACGAGCTCTATCGGCACGATTGGGACACCGTGGGCGCCTATACGGGCAGCGCTTCGGCCATGGGCTATCCCGCCGGCAACGTCTACAACATAGACGACCCTCAACCCGAATGGCGCTTCATGGTGGGAACCTACGACACTTGGAAGTGCCCCCACCCCAAACGATTCGGGCATGACTACTGGCCCGGCTATTTCCCCGTCATGGGGCACTTTTCACGAATCGACTCCGATGGCTCTATGCTCGCCCCCTGGTTGGAGAGGATCGGCGGACGGCTTCCTGTGGTGTCCGACATCAACCACAACGATGCATCCATCAGCCTTCATGACCGCTGGGTGTCCAAGCGGGTCCTCTACGTGACGTTGGACGGCTCGTTCGTGAGCAAGTCAACGAAGGGCGTTTGGAACTTCTTTCCCCATCTCGATTTCTATGACCTCGATCTTCGATAGGGGAACTTGCCCATGAAGCGGTTAATCCTTGCGGGTGGAGCGGTGGCGGCCATCCTCTTCCTTATCTGGAGCATCATGCGACCCGCGAACACAGACGCCGTTGCCTACGAGTTGGCAAACCGTTCGGCCCGGGGAGATGCCCATTGGCTCTACGATAGAGCGATGCCCACCGAGCAAAGCCTCATGTCACAGGAAGTGCTCCAGGAGTTCTATCGCACCTTTTTAGCGCCGATGCTGAAGGATGCGGCGATCTCGCAGTCCGACGTCTTTTATCGCGAGACGTCGCACGCGGTGCTCTATCTCGAAATCGAGCGGAAAGGGATGTCAGTGGCTCAAGTACCGGTCTCCGGATACGTGATTGATGGCAAACCGCGGGTAAGCGCCTTCCATACGTTGCTGACTGTCTACGGTTATCTTCGCTGTCCTGGAATGCAGGGGCGGGAACTCGCCAATTGCACTTGGAAGGACGTGGGACCGT
>JACFNW010000372.1 GCA_019454665.1 Fimbriimonadaceae bacterium
AAGATAGAGGTTGCGGTTGACTCGGCGAGCGTGCGGAACCGCTCTTCGCTTTCCTTGAGCGCCTCCAGAGCGCTGTTGGAGAGCGTCACGTCTTCCTTGATGGCGACGAAGTGGGTCACACGGCCAAAGTCGTCGCGAACCGGCGTGATGGTCTGTCGCTCCCGGTAATGGGACCCGTCCTTCCGTCGGTTGATCAGCTCGCCCCGCCACACCTCGCCGGCGAGCAAGGTTGCCCACATTCCTGCGAAGAACGCCCTGGGCTGGACGCCGGAGTTGAGAAGCCGCGTGGTCGCGCCAACCGCCTCCTCGTGGGTGTAACCCGTCAAATGAGTGAACGCGGGGTTGACCCACTCGATGAAGCCGTCCGAATTGGCGATCAAGATGGCGTTGGCCGCGCTGCGCAGCGCCTCGGCCTGCAAGTGCAGGAATTGCTCGACCCGCCGGGTTTCCGAGACGTCCTCGATGGTTCCTTCGAATCCGATGATCTCGTCTTGAGAATCGCGGTGGGGATAGGCGCTCGCGGTGAGGTAACGGACCTCGCCCAGCTCCGGGTTGGTCCGAAAGAGGGTGCGCGGCAAGACCACGCCTTTGAGCAGCGCTTCAAAGCACTTGATTTCGTGCTCCCGGTCTTCGGGGTGGATGTGCTCGATGAAGTCGTCTAGGCTGGGGTCGGGGCCTTCGGGGTCGAAAGCGAACACGCGTTTGGCTTGCTTGGACAGCAGGATGGCACCATCCGTCCGCACGCTCCAAGAGCCGATGTTCGCATGGCGTTCGGCGCGCTCGAACTGCTCGAGCAACTGCCTGGCGCGAGCCTCGGCGTTGAGCCGATCGGTGACGTCGGTGGCCATCACCAGAACGAAGTTCTTACCTTCGTGGTCCACCGAGTGCGACGTGATGTCCGCCATAAAGGTCGAGCCGTCTTTTCGACGATGCGTCCAAATCCCCGACTTGCGCATCGGAGGTCGCGTCCTTCCCAGGTATTCAGCCAGCTTGGTTCGCTCGGCCTTGGGGCGGATCTGTTCGATGGTCATCCCCAAGAACTCCTCGCGGGAGTAGCCGTACTGAGCCACCGCGGCATCGTTGACTTCGACAAACGCCAGCGTAGCCGCATCGAACATCCACATTGGAACGGGATGCGACTGGAACAGCGCGGCGAAGGTCAACTCGTTGGCTTCCATGGGGCGCGCCCCTCCCTACGGGGAGCCCGACGCCCGGATGTTACCGCTAGTGCGGCCCATCGGGTACACCCCTGGGCGATGAAGCGCATTTATCCCCGCGCGATGCCCACGGGCGGGACGTTGGGCCTGGTTTCGCCCTCTTCGGCCATCAAGGCGGAAAGCCTGGAGCCGGGGCTGGCGTATCTGGAGGCGCAAGGCTACCGGATCAAGCGGTTCCCCCATCTGTACGCCAAGCACCACGAACTCGCAGGCACGGACGAGCAGCGCGCCGCCGATCTCATCGCGGCTTTCGAAGACCCCGAAGTGGACGCCGTCCTCTGCTCGCGGGGTGGCTACGGCTGCGCCCGGCTCATGCCTTACCTGGATTTCGAAGCTCTTGCGGCGCACCGCAAGCTGTTCATCGGCTACAGCGACATCACCACGCTGCACCTCGCGTTCCAGAACGTTGGGTTCGCCACGTTGCACGGTGCCGTCGGCGTCACGTTCTCCAAACCGCGCGAACCGTGGGTGTGGGAATCGTTCGGCAATGCGTTGACCGGGGACCTGATTCGCCCGAAGGACGCCCCTGTGGGCGAGACCGTGCGCCCCGGGCGAGCCGAAGGCGAAGTCATCGGCGGTTGTTTGCGTCTGATCTGCGACGCACTCGGGACGCCCGACGCCCCGGACACCGACGGCAAGATCCTGCTCATCGAAGACACCGGCGAGAAGGCGTACCGGGTGGACGCCATGCTCACCCAGTTGCTCAACGCTGGACTGCTCCAGCGAGCGGCGGGCATCGTCATCGGGGAGTTCTCGGAGACCGACGCCCTCTCGGAGCGGGGCGACAGCCCGTGCTGGCGGAGCATCGTCGAAGAAAGACTTGGTAAGATTCGCGTCCCCACCATCGTGGACTACCCGATCGGGCATAAATCGCAGATTCTGAGCGTAGGATTGGGAGTCCGCGCGGTGCTCGACGCCGATCGGGGCACGCTGGACTACAGCGAACGGCTATGCGAATGAGATTCTGGAAAACCCTGCTGGCAACGGTGGCCTTGGCGGTTGTATCCGTCGCTTCTGCCGCGCCCCAGGTGTGGGAAAAGAGCATCGCGCCCGGCCTTTCGTATCGGATGGAGTACGACCCCGCGATTCCCCGCACCGTTCACGGGTTGCGCTTCAACCCCAAGGCCAGCGTCAAGGCCGTCCCCGAACTAGGCGAACGGACGATCTTCTCGCCGGGGCAGTGGAAGGGACGCCAGACGGTCTCGGCTTTGGTCAAGGGCACGGGCGCCTTGGCGGGCATCAACGGCGATTTCTTCCCTTGGAACGGTGCGCCGATGGGCATGATGGTGCGGTCGGGCGAGCTGCTCACGGCGCCGATGGCGTCGCGTTCGGTGTTCGCTTGGGGACCCGACTTCGCGGGCCTCGGACGCGTTCAAGCCAAGTTCGTCGCCGAGCGGTTCGGGTGGGAGAATCGCGAATTCGGATTGAACGAGGAGACCGGGCCCGACGCCTTGGTTCTGCACACCGAAGCCGCCGGTTTCACGTATGCCGCCAAGGGAACGCCGAGCCACGCCGTGTTGCGGATCGTGGGCGGTCGGTTTGCTCCGGGCGAGTTTGTCGAGGTCGAGATGTCGCACTTCGCACCGACCGAGCCCTACGTTGCCGTGCCGCACAACCACGTCGTTTTGACCGGCACGGGCTTTCACCGTCCCGATGTCGCGGGCTTGGTCACCGGCGAGCGGATCACGTTCCGGCTGCAGGCGTCGGGCCTGCCCTGGGACAAGATCGAGCAGCTCATCGCCGGCGGCCCCAACCTCGTGGTGAATTCGAGGGTCTCGGTGGATGCGGGTAGCCAGGGCTTCTCGT
>JACFNW010000373.1 GCA_019454665.1 Fimbriimonadaceae bacterium
AGGTCCTCGGCGTCCCAGACCGAACCGGTCAGGCCGTAACAGAACCTCCACAAGTCGGGTCGCACGGTGGCGATGACTCGGTCGAAGGCGGCGCGAGAGGCGCGCACCGGTTCGCAAAGTTCGGCAAGGTCGGCCGAGTGTTCGGGCAATGGATTCATGACACTCATACCCTCAACAACGAGATTCGGGGCCCGAACCATACGGTCGGGCACGGAATCGCCATGAAACCGATATCCAGTGCCGACGAGAAAGGACTTGGTGGAGGCGGCGGGAATTGAACCCGCTTCCAAAACCGTCGCCCCGAAGGCGTCTACGAGCGTATCCTCGGTTTAAGTCTCGACCGCAGGCTATGCCCCGAGGCGGGCGCGCGCGGTACCAGCTCGATTGATTTAGCCGGGTCGGCTCCGAGCAGAAGCCTTCCAAGCGATCCGGATTTTGCGTCGCTCCCGTTCACCCGACCGGCTTGGGCGAGGGGACCGCGCGGTCAATTAAGCCGCGTAAGCGTAGTTGTTGTTCGCACTTACTGTGCTTGCCGCTTTTAACGAGGCCAGCGGCGCCTCGGCTCGCAACCAACGGTCGAACCGGCTCTGTCGAGCCCTTACGCCCCCGTTGTCCTGTGCATTATGACGCCTTTGCCACGCCGGACGTTCCTTGGTCCCAGCAGCCGCCCTACAGCGACGGGTGTTTCTTGTGGAAGTCCGTGGCCCGCTGGACCATGGAGGCGACGCTGAGGATGGTGGCCTCGTCGTACAGGCGACCCACGAACGAGATGCTCCGCTGCCGTCCACGGTCGTCGCTGCCGAAGGGCAGCAGCACCTGCGGGTGGCCCGTGAGGTTCGTGATGGTGAGCGTGGCGAGCGCGCGCTCGGGCGCGACGAACAGGTCGAAGTCGCCGAACTGCTCCTCGAACCGCCGTTGGAGCAACGTGCGGCCGCGTTGCGCCTGCAGGTATTCGACGGCCGGGACGTAGCGGTTGGCGCGATAGGTGATCGGCCAGGTGGTGCGCGTGAGCCCATCAATCTGGTCGGATCGCGTAAACGCGTCGAAAGCGGCTGCGGCCTCCACACCAAGGATGACGCTCACCCCGGCCGGCATGGGGTCGAACTGGATGGGCTCCAGCTTGGCGCCCAGGCGTTCCAGAACCCTGGCTGCATCTTCCGGCAGGGTGCCCAGGACGCCGATCTTGAGCTTGCTCAGGTCGGCTTGCGGCTTGAAGTGGAACGGACGATCCACCGTGGCGGCATCCAACGGGTCCGAGCCGTGCAGCGCGGCGAACACCAGAGCGGTGTCCTCGACCTCGCGACAGATGGGGCCGACCTTGTCCATGGTCCAACTGACGGCCATCGCGCCCGCGCGGCTGGTTCGGCCGTAGGTGGGGCGGAGCCCGGTGACCCGGCACTGGTGGGAGGGCGATACGATGGAGCCCAACGTTTCCGTTCCGACCGAAAACGCGGCCAGACCCGCGGCCATCGCGCACGCCGATCCAGCCGAGGAGCCGCTGGAGCCTTCTTCCAGGTTCCAGGGGTTGTTCGTGCGGCCCTTGAACCACTGGTCGCCCATCGCGAGCGCCCCGAGGCTGAACTTGCCCAGCATAACGGCCCCCGCGGCCCGCAACTTCTGGACCACCGTGGCGTCGGTGTCGAAAACTTGGTTGGCGTAGGGTCCGGCGCCCCACGTCGTGGGAATGCCCTTGGTGGCGAACAGGTCTTTGATCGCGAACGGCAGGCCGTGGAGGGGGCCCCGGTACTTCCCTTGAGCGATCTCGCGCTCGGCCAGGCGAGCCTGCTCAAGCGCCAGCTCCGGCGTCAGGGTGACCACGCACAGGAGCTTGGGGTCGAGCCGCTCGATGCGGCGAAGATAGAGGTTGGTGAGTTCGACGGGCGAGATGCGCCGCGCCCGGACGTGGGCGGCCAGTTCACGCGCCGAGAGGAACGCGATCGCCTCGTCGCTGCTTGGCATGCTTCGCGACTCGACGCGCGTCGTGCGGACGCTGGTTCCGGCGCGCGTCGTTGGCACGCGGCCCCACGGCTTGAACGGAGTCGGCGGTTCGACGGTGTAGTCAATGGGCATCGCGCGGACGGCGTCGAAACCCGCGGGGAACCCACGCACGGTTCGAAGGATGCCTTCGAGTTCCTCATCGGTGAAGCCCAGCTTGAGCATGGGCTCCCAGGACTTCAGCAGCGCCGCGTCAATCGCAGGCGCCTCTTGGTCTTGGGCCGCTGCACGCATCGGCAGCGCTCCCGCGGCGGCCAAAGCGGCGAGGACGCCGAGAAACTCCTTACGCGAAACGTCTCCATCGAAGCCCATGGGTTTACGCCTCCGGGTCGCGCTCCATGTCTGATTCGAGCGCGTCGAGCTTGTTCTCGAGCTTTCCCAAGAGCGTCCCTGGGTCGCCCAGTTCTTCGAGCAGCGGGCGCAACAACCGGTACATGGCCACGGTGGCGACTCCGGCCAGTCCGGTGATCAGAATCAGCTTGGGCGTAATCCTCACACTCTCCGTTTTACCCGCCCCAAACGGCTCGAGGGGCGCAGGCTCTTCAGCCCACGCCCCTATGGTTTCGCGACCGCGTCGGGTTTAGCGCCTTCGGACTTGCAGAACGCCCGAGGCGACGCTGTCTTTGTAGCGGGCCGTCACGCGGACCGAGAGATCGCGGGAGACCTTGGCAGTGTTGATGGTGAAGGTTGCCACCACCTTGCCGTTCAGGACCGTGATCGTCGCCGGAACCGGAACGACGCGGCTGTTGCTGCTTTCCAGTTGGATGACCAGGCCCGACGGAGGTGCCGGAGCGTCAATCGTGACCGTGCAGGTCACATTCATGCCGCCCATCACCGAGGGCTGGTCGAACTGGACGCCGAGGATGTCGAACGGATATTCCGCCAACACGTTCAGGGTCGTTTGCGCGCTTAGGGTACCGGTGGTCGCACGGATGGTGGCAACCACATCGGAAGTTCGCGGGGCCGTGGTCACCGTGAAGGTGGCCGTCGTGTGGCCGGCGTTTCGTTCGAGGTACTTCGCGGGGCCA
>JACFNW010000374.1 GCA_019454665.1 Fimbriimonadaceae bacterium
CCGATGATCATCTGAACCTCGTCGTTGGCGAACACGACGCGGTAGCGAGATGTCGGGTTGGCGGGCTCGCCGCGCCGCTCAAGCAATTCGATTCGCTGCAACGCGCCCCACTGTCGCATCGCGGGCAACTGCTGGCGCACCAGCGTGACGATGTTGTTCTCTCGCATCGAAGGTGTGAACGCGTTCTCGTCGAGCTGCCCGCGCGAGAGGCCCTCGATGAACGCCTTGGCCTTCGCGGTCAGTTCCGGTTTGTCGTCCCTGATCGGCTTCTCGATCAGGTTCGGTCCGTAGAGTCGGGCGATCTTGCGCGTCAGGCTCGGGACCGGGGCGCGGGAGAGATTGCTCAGGACGATCACGGTCAGGTCGTCGTCCAAGTACCGCTCGATCATCGCCGACTGGCTGAGCGTGTTCCCCCCGTGGTGGACCAGCTTGCGGCCGTTGACCGACTCGGTAAACCACCCGAAGCCATAGCCGGCCGAAGCGCCGCTGTTGAGCCTGTCCGCCGTCCACATCAAGGTGTACGTTTCAGGCTTCAAGAACTTCCGCGCCCGGAGCGCGGCATCCCACTTGATCATATCGTCGAGGTTCGAGAGGATCGAGCCCGCCGCCCACCCCGCGCCGCTGGAGATGGGGTTCGCGTTGGTGTGGCGGGCAGCCGTTCCCAAGTAGCCCCGCGCCCGATGGCGGACGACCGCGCCCGGCTCGCTGCTGCGCGAAGACGCCATGCCCAGCGGCTCGAAGATGCGCTGCTTCAACAGGTCCCAGTAGGTCTCGCCGGTCAACTTCTCAACGATGGCTCCGAGCAAGTAATAGCCCGTATTGTTGTACAGAAACCGCTCGCCGGGTTGGAAGTCCATCGGCAGGTCCCTGACCATCGCGACCACGTCCGACGTCTCCAGTTGGCGATTGCTGAGGACGGCCAGGCTCGAGACCGACGTGTAACTCTTGATGCCCGAGGTGTGCGTGAGCAGGTGCCGCACGGTGACGCCTTGCCAAGCCTCGGGTGTGTCCGGCAGGTACGTCCGCACCGATTCGTCGAGCTTCACTTTGCCCTCGTCCACCAGCATTAGGGCGAGCATGGCCGTGAACTGCTTGGTCACCGAGCCGATTTCGAAGAGCGTCTGGGGCGTGGCCTTGGCTTCCAGTTCCAGACTGGCGAACCCGTAGCCCGCCTTCTTGACCACCTTGCCTTTCTGGACGACGGCCAACGCGAGGCCGGGGATGCCGGATTTCTTCATCTCGGCGCGGACGAGGTCGTCCACCCGGTCGGCAAACGACTGAGCGGCCAAGGCGGCCAGCAGGACGACGGCGACGACGCGGGTTCGCATGGAGGGCATTCTAGTGGCTCCCGGCGTCCGGCGCTGGGCCTTCGCCCCAGGCTACACCATGTGGGCCGCAGGGCAGGCGCAGACCAGTTGCAGGCAAGACTCCGCCCACAGCAGGAACGGATCGGTCTGGAGGACGATGCGGGCCAAGCCTCGGCGCTGAGTTTCCTCGACAACGGCGGCACGAAGCGCCTGGTCTTGGGGCGCATCCACCAGCGCCAGCAGCCAAGCGGCCGCGTCTTCGTCGCGCTGGGGCGAAGCGTCGGCGAGCGAACGCTGAAGCATCGCGCACCAGGGGCGATCGTAGCGCGGGCCGAAGATCGAGAGCGGTTTCAGGGCGAACCGCGCAGCCATTCCGGCGGGCGAGAACCATGCGCGTCCCCATCGCCAACCCGAGACGTCCTCCGGGGCCAGCAGTTCGAGTCCCTGACGGGCCATGCGCTGATGGACTACGGCCAGCGCGCGGCGCGTCAGATCGGGGATGGGCTCCCCCGCCAGGCCGCTCAGTCGTTCGTCCAGCCGGAGGCGGCGCAACATGCCGATGGTGAAATCGGCGGGCGAACTCGGGAGCGACCGCACGGAGGCGGGTTCCCAGAACTCCGGCGCATCGGTCATCGCCCCCAGCACGCTGCGAATCTCACCATCGGTGCGCGTGTAGGCCTGCTCCATGCGCTCGATCGCCCGCCTCGGTGCCTCTTCGCGAACGAAGTATTGCCACAGCCGTTCGCAAACGCGTCGCCGCGTCGCCGGGTGCGCGGCGAGCTCGGCCACCAGTTCGCGAGGTGTTCGGTCTTTGGTCTGCCCAAGGATCGTCTGCGGGCGGGAATCGTGCGCGCCGGCCGTGTAATAGGAATAGGCCGCTGGTTCGCCGGCGGCGTACTTGGCCAGCCGTTCGGCATCGGTCTTGCCCAAGGTGCGCCAAGAGACGATCACCCCGGACCCCGTGAGCGTGCGCGTGGCCTCCAACACGTCCTGCTCGGAGTAGTTGCCGATTCCCAGGGAGAACAGCTCGAGCAGTTCGCGCGCCAGGTTCTCGTTCGGGCGTCCACGCAGGCTCTGGTCGAGGTCGAGATAGAGCATCATCGCCGGGCCTAGAGCCACGTCCGCAAGCAGTTCTTCAAAGCGACCCGCACCCTTGTGGCGCAGCGTCTGCAGGTAGTCCAGCAGAACGGGCCCCAAGACCACTTTGGCCCTCGATACGGCGAACCAACTGTGCCAGAAGAGAGCGAGTTTCTCGCGGAGCGGGTACGGCGTCAGCAGCATCTGGGCCGTCCAGAACCGCTGCACCGGCCCGCCCGCGGAATCGAGTTGGCCGTTGGCCGACTCGAAGATGCGCTTGCGGTCGGGCCAAGCCAACTCGTCGCCGGCCTGAAAACTCAGCAACCGTTCGACGGCCTCTCGAGCCGTCTTGGGTTCCTCACCCGCCCAGGGCGCCCCGAAGCCGAGCTTGCGCGCGACGTGGGCGACTCGCTCCCGCTCGTTCATTAGGCCGGTTCGTCGTAGATGGAGTAGTAGTTCCAGTCGGGCTCGACGCTGAGGCGAAGCGTCACCAACTGACCAACGTGGTAAGCATCGTGCACGGCGATGTACTCCACGGCGATCTTCTCGTCGGCAACGGCGATGGCGCGATTCCGCAGGGCGGACATTTCCGCGATGGCGTCTGCCTGAGTGGTCGCCACGAGTTTGTAGGCGCCCCA
>JACFNW010000375.1 GCA_019454665.1 Fimbriimonadaceae bacterium
TGGTGGGAGCCGTTCATGGAAGACCTCAACGCGTTCACCGGCTCGGTGCAACGTCGAGTCACGGGCAAGGTCCGCTTGCGGCTGTTCAAGTCCAGCCAGCAGGTCATCGGGCGCGAGAGCCCGTATGCGCTCTACAGCGAGGCGGCGGCATCGTTCGACGACGAGAACGTGTTGGAGCAGAGCCAGATGACCGGCATGGTGCGCATCCACGGGATGGAGTCCATCCTGTACAAGCGGCTCGGCCTGAACGGATAAGCCCGTCAATCGAACACGATGGTGCCTCGCAGGCTTGTGCCCGCGAGCATCTCGGCGTACGCGTCGTTGATCGCTTCAAGCGGGTAGGTGGGGCCGAGGATCGAATCCAGCGGCAAGCGTCCGCCGCGCCACAGGTCGGCCAACTTCGGGAAGTCCCGGTCGGGTCGGCACGTGCCGTAGTAGGAGCCGAGGATCGCTTTCTCTTGGCGCACGATGAGCGCACCGGGCAGGTTGGTCGAGGAATCCACCGGCGCAAGGCCGGCGAGCACGATCCGCCCACCCGGGCGCGCGGCGTGGAACGCCTGCTCTTGAACCGACGGTGTGCCCACGCACTCGACGACCACTTCGGCACCGTGCCCTTTGGTCGCGCTCCGCACGCCCTCGACGGCGTTCGGCCCGGCCTCGACGAACGCGTCGGCCCCAAGTTCTAGGGCGAAGCCGCGTTTGCTCGGGCGATCCACGGCCACGATGGGCGACGCGCCCACCAACCGGGCGCCCAGCAGAGCGCTGAGACCCACTCCGCCCAGACCGAACACGGCCACGCTCTCGCCCGCTTCGACCCGAGCGGTGTTCAGCACGGCCCCGACGCCCGTAGTGGCGGCGCAGCCGATGGAAGCCGCGATGCGCCTAGGGACGCCGGGCAGCGGCACGCAGCACATCGAAGGCACCACGGCGTACTCGGCAAAGCACGCGAGCGCACTGAAGTGGTAGACCGGCTCGCCGCCCCGATGCAGCCGAGTGGTCCCATCCATCATGGTGCCCGCCCAGATCGGGCCGACATAGGCTTGGCACAGGCTCGTCCGCCCGCGCAGGCAGTCGTAGCACTTCCCACAATAGGGGGCCCAGTTGAGGGCGACTTCGTCGCCGACCGACAAGCCCTCGACGCCCGGACCCAGCTCCTTGACGACGCCCGCACCCTCGTGGCCGACCACGCACGGGGTCGGGTGGCGAGTCGCCCCGGTGACCAGGTGCCAATCGCTGTGGCACACCCCCGCCGCGAGCACCTTGACCAGCACTTCGCCGATGCCGGGCGGGTCGAGTTCGAGGGTCTGAACGGAGAACCCGTTGCCTGGGCCTTCGAAGACGGCGGCGCGAATCGCTCGGCGCATGGCCCGAATTGTAGCCGAGGGGCGAGTTCATGCCGTTTTCATCTGTTTCGGCCGCTTTGCCGCTTGGATGGGGCTAGCCTATAGGCAGGCAGGTCACCCGCAAGAGGTCGGCCGCCTGGAGTAGGCATATGGAAAACCGCAGACTGTTTGTGCCTTCGGCACTGCTCGTCCTGGCCTTGGCCCAATCCTCCTCGGCCCAGACGATGATATCGCTGACCAACGGCGACATCGAGAACAACACCACCGGCCAGTTCGGCTCCATCGCTGGGTGGGGTCCGAACGGCGGCTGGGCTGCCCACAGCGGCTTCGCTCGACCGGGCAACGAAACGCTCGGCGCGAACTTCGGCTTCTACTCGGCCGGCTTGACCGAGACGGTGAGTCAACTCTCCACCCACACGATGTTGCCCAATACGACATACCGCTTCTGGAGCTTCGCTCAAGGCGGCGGCGACGACACGGGGACCATCCCTTATGTGATCGGGTACGCGACTTGGGCCGGAGACATCAGCACCTTTGTCCCGCTGGCCACCCAGACGGCGGTCGTCGGCAATGCGTGGGTGGAGCAAGCCGGCGTGACCTACACGACGGGCGACAGCGGCGCCGAGATTGGGAACCAGATCATCTTTCGGTTGGGATCCGGCGCGGACGGCGGCGTGAGCGACGTTTGGTTCGACAACCTGCAGGCGTCGTACGACCCGGTGCCCGAACCCGCGACCATGGCGACACTCGGCCTGGGCGCCCTGGCCCTGCTGCGCAAACGCCGCAAGGTCTGAATCAGCTTCGCGTCGCTCATCGAGGTCCGGGAAGCGAGCCTTCCCGGACCTCGATCCTGAGCGAACCATCGCTCCGGCGCTCGGCAACGCCCCACGCCCCCGGCACGCAGAAGAACGACCGGAACGGCGACTCACCGAACGTCAGCGTCCCCTCCACGGCGTCGCGACGCAGCCCGATCCACGCGTTGAGCAACCCATAGGACGCCAACTGCCGCGCGTAATGGGACCCGCATTCGAACTCGTTCCACGGGTTCCTCCGCCGCCCATCGTGCCGCTCACGCACGGCACCGACGACGCGTAGCGCCTCGTCGTGCATGCCGTGCAGCACCAAGTGGTTCGCGACCTGGTATTCGATGCCGCCCCAAACCTCGTCCGAGTACACGAACGGATAGAACGGCTGGCCACCTTTCGGCCACGAACACAAGAGCAGGCCCGATTCGTCGCGGACGGCATAGACGCGTTGAAGGTTCTCGTGGTCGCCCAGCGGATCGCGGAAGTTGTAGCGGAAGATCGAAGCCAGCGCCGCACCGAGCTGCTCCCGATCCACCAGCGTCCCCAATCCCGCTCCCTCGGCGCAGAGCAACCCGAACACCTGATCGGAGAGGCATCCCGCCCCATGCTGGTACCGCGGGTCTTCCGGTTGGGTGAAGTCTCCCTCCTGAATGTAGTACTCGCCGTTGAACAGGCGCTCCTGCATCGCGTCAACCCCCTTGCCGAGGAGGTCGGCGTACACCGACCCATCCTCTCCCAAGGCGACAGCCATGCGCTCGCACGCGGCCAACGACGCCAAGTAGAAACCTTGCGTCAGCGGATTCGGCGTGACGAAGTTGATATCGTAGGTGTTGTGCATGTCGCCGTCCACCAACCCGTCG
>JACFNW010000376.1 GCA_019454665.1 Fimbriimonadaceae bacterium
AGCAGGCTCTTGCCCTTGTTGACTCGGTCGTTCGCCCATGCCAGCGAGTCCTCGGGGACCGGGCCGACGAGTTGCTGTTCGCCGCGCTCGTTGAGAACGACGCGGAAGAACTCGAAGTCGGGGCCGCTCGTGCCGTCGTAGGGGTTCAGGACGCTTCCGTACTGGTGCGTCCAGCCGTGTTGGATGATCTGGCCGCCTTTGCTCACCATGTACTTGAGCGCGTTGACGAAGGCCGTGTTCTTCTTGATCGGCGTCGCGACCGGCTGACCGTCGTTGTACGTGCCCAGCGGGTCCCTGTACTCGGGGATGACGCAGACCACGAACGGCACGTTCTCTGCCTTGAACACGTCGGCCAAGGCGCGAAGGTTCGCCGGCGGCACGTTCGGGTGGACGTCCTCGACGCGGATGAACGCCTGGTACTTGGTCACCGCGCCCGAGTTCATCACGTCGTGGAACATGTCGTACACGGCCAGCGAGCGGTCCATGTTCGTGATCCACGAGACGTAGGTGAAGGGGTTGTCGGCGACGTACCACAGGTTCGCACCCTTGGTGACGTAAGGGGCCGTCTGACCGAGTTGGTGCTTGAGCGTCGCCTTGACCGAAGCGAGCACGGGGTTCTGGACTTGGGTGACGCCGACCACCGGGTCGTAGGTCTCCTTGGCCAGGTTGACGCCCTTGTACTCGACCATCGTGTGGGCGACCGAGCCGTCGAGGTTCAGGAAGCGGAACCCGAACTTGTTCTCGAAGTCCGTGTTGTACGCGGTCATGTCGGGCACCCAGGCGATCTGCCACAGGTTGTAGCCGAACCACATCATGGGCTTCTCGGTTTCCAAAACGTCCGTCTTGAACGATTGGGGAAGCGGGTTGTTGTAGTAGATGCCGAAGTAGTAGACGGCATCGTACGATTCCATCTCGTTCTCGACGTACTGCTCGACCGGCTTCAGCACGCTGGTGGCGTTGAAGTGGGTCATCAGGTTGGTCAGGTGTTGCCCGTAGAGGCTTCCCATCCAGCCCGCTTGGTCGGCGGAATCGTACAGGATCAGGGCCTTCTTGGCTTCGGCGGCGAAGGCGAAGGGGTGGGTCGGCTTCGGGCGGTGGGCCTTGGCTTCGATGGCGCCGACCACGTCGCGGTTCTCCCGGCTGACGTTCCGGGACTCGATGGTGCCCGTGTCTCCGCCGCCCGCATAGTACGGAACGGTGCGGGTCCAAGGCGTAACGATGGACATGCGGGGCTTGCCGTCCTGCGTTCGCTCACCGACCTGCTGCTTTCTGCCGACTGCGAACTGCTCGACCTGGTCCGGGCAGAAGCGTCCGACGTCGTTCGGACACGCCGAGACCGCCGCGGCGAGCGCGAGCGCGAGAACACTCGCCGCACCAGCCCTGACGGACCGAGTTTGGTGTTTGGGGTAGTTAGACATCCGTAGACTCCTTTCGATTTGCCCACCGGACAATGCCGGCGGGTTAATGAAAGGATGGCTGTCTGACCCCCCTGGGGGAAGTCCTCGTTTCTATGCCCGCGAGGTTGCGTGCCTAGTCTGGGGGACGCCCGTCGGAAGGCTTCGGCTCCCTATTCTTCCGAATCCGTCTCGTCGTCGCCCTCTGGGTTTTCGCCGTCGTCCGCATCGCGGATCAGGCGCGCGATCGAAGCCACCTTGTCGCCATCGCCCAATTGGATCAACTTGACCCCCTGTGCGATGCGGCCGACTTGCCGGATGTCCTTGACCTTCATTCGGATGCCCTTGCCCAGCGTGGTCATGACCAGCAAGCGGTCGTCGTCCGAGACCACTTCGGCGCCCACGATGGGGCCGGTCTTTTCGGTCACGTTCATGGTCAGGATGCCCGACCCGCCGCGTCCCTGCGGCCGGTACTCGCTGACGGCGGTGCGCTTGCCGTACCCGTGTTCGCCCACGACGAGCAGCTCTTCGCCTCCGCTGATCGCGACGGCGGAGACGATGTGGTCGCCCTCGTGCTTGAACGTGATGGCCTTCATGCCGCCAGCGGCGCGCGACCGACCGCGAACCTGCTTCTCGGCGAATCGAATCGAGAGGCCCTGGCGCGTCACGATCAGCACATCGTCCTTGCCCGAGGTGAGCAACACCCACCCGAGCTCGTCGCCTTCCTCGATGTCGAACGCGATGAGGCCGTTCGCCCGAAGGTTGGCAAAGGCCGAGAGTTCGGTGCGTTTGATCTCCCCGTACTTGGTGATCATGCACAGGTAGCCGTCGCCCGTGATGTTCTTCACGCTCAGGGTCGCCGTCACGCGCTCGCCTCCCTCGATGGCGATGTAGTTGATGACGGGCATCCCCTTGGCGTACCGGCCGGATTCGGGGATGTCGTAGGCTCTCAGACGATAGACGCGTCCACGATCGGTGAAGAAGAGGATGTAATGGTGCGTGTTGACCTGGAAGAGGTGGGCCGGCTCGTCGTCCACCTTCATGACGCTCTTCACGCCCTTGCCGCCGCGCTTCTGCTGGCGATAGGCATCGATGCTGACCCGCTTGATGTACCCGTCCCGGCTGATCGAGATGATGGCGTCCTCTTCGGGGATGAGGTCCTCGTCGGTGAACTCGCCTGCTTCGCGGGCGATGATCTTGGTCCGCCGCTCGTCGCCGTGCTTGTCGCGCATGGCGACGATCTCGTCGCGGAGCACCTTGTTCAAGCGCACGGTGCTCGTGAGGATGTCGGTCAAGTCGAGCGACCGGCGCAGCGCTTCCATATAGGCCCGCTGCAGTTCGCTTTGGTCCAAGATGGTCAGGCGCCGCAACGGCATGTTGAGAATGGCGTTCGCCTGCAAGGGCGACATCCCGAACTCGCGCACCAACCGAACGCGGGCGACGCCCGTGTCTTGGCTCGAGCGGATGAGCGCGATGATCTCGTCGAGGAACCGGCGGGCGATCTGGTAGCCCTCGTTGATGTGGACTTCCTCGATCGTGCGGTACAGCTCGTACTTGGTGCGCCGGATGATGACGTCGCGGCGGTGCGCGATGTAGTGGTCCAGCAGCGGGAG
>JACFNW010000377.1 GCA_019454665.1 Fimbriimonadaceae bacterium
TGGCGTGAGTTCTTCAGCGCATTTGTTGATCAATCGGCCACGCGGGCGATTGATGAAAAATTGCGGAGTTTGGCAGCGAACATACAGCGTGAAGTCGCGGGTGAACCGAACGAGCGGCAGGCGTCGGCATTGCGCATCATTGGCGAGTTGGGCCATCTGCTTTTGGATGAGGGAAGAGAAGAGGCTGAATACGACTAGCAGGTTGGTTAGTAAAACTTGCTCGTTGAGCTAGGAGATTCGTGACCTGCGGGCCGCTTAATCCAAGTCCTCCAATCCGGGCGGGGATCAAACGCCTTGCACCTACCTCAGCCACGATACTTGATCAGTACCGGTACAGCGTGATCGAACCCTGATTCTCGTACTGGCCCGGTTCGTGCGCGGCGTGGACGATCGCCTGCCGCTTCACGTGGAGGTACAGCACGCCGCCCGTCACGCCCGGAGTGTACAGTGGCGAGCCGGGAGTGAACGCCGTGTTCAGGAACGTCGGGACGACCAAGCCGCCCGTCGAGCCGGGCAACACGCCCCCGCCGCTGCCATACACCTCGACGGCGATGTTCCAATCCATGGTCTGCAAGCCGGACGACGAGCCGGAAGTCTTGAGCATCGGGCCGAAGCCCTCGAAGTCGAGCGCGATGGTCTCGTTGTGCTGGATGGTGATCTGGTTCACCGACACCGCACTGGAGCCGCTGCCGTAGCCGTCTATCTGCCACCGACCACCGAAGGCGCCCTCGAGGTAGAGGAAGGGCGACGACATCGCCTGCGAATTGGTAGATGGCGGATTGGCCTTCGAAATCACCTGATCGCCCACCGCATAGCCGAACACCGGGGTCGAACCCGCGCGGCGGGTCGGCACACTGCGGTCTTGCGCACCCACGTGGCTGGCCGAGGCCGCCAGAAAAAGGGCCGTCAGAGCGGCGCATTTGCCCAACCAAGTTCGATCTTTCATCGCGTCACGCAAGGGCGAACACCCCCAAAACAGTCGTCGCCAAGGTATTTGTACCATGGATTGCCTCCAAAGTTCCGGAAGTCCCCCGAAATGAGGACCTTCCGCCACCCTGCGGTCCTACGCTGCGGCCCGTGAAGAGCCCCGCTGGATGAGCACCGCCAGCAGGATGATCGCACCTTTCACCGCGCCCTGCCAGTAGTTCGAAACACCTTCCGACACCATGAGGTTCTGGATGACGCCCAGCAACAACACGCCGACCACGGTGCCCCAGACGCGGCCCCTGCCGCCCGACAAAGGCGTCCCACCGATCACGACGGCGGCGATGGCGTCCAGCTCATAGTACAGACCCGAAGTGCTCGACGCCACCGAGTTGAACCGCGCCGAGAGCAACGCGCCCGCGACGCCCGAGAGCAGACCCAGGATGGAATACGTCCAGAAGCGCACCCACGCCGTCGAGATGCCCGAGTAGCGCGCCGCCCGCTCGTTCGCGCCGACAGCCACCACATAGCGACCGAATCGAGTGCGTTCCAGCAGGAAGCCTGCGGCGACTGCGACGAGCACCCACACCAGGATGGACCAGTTGAGCATGAGGGTCTGGCCACCGCGATCCTGGAACGGCAACGGGATGCCACCGGCACCAATCGCCGGGAACGCGTTGAAGTCCATGCTGCGGATTTCGCCGCCTTCGGCGACCACCAAGGTGAACGACCGGAACGCCACGAGCCCAGCGAGTGTGGCGATGAACGGCGCCAGGCGCCCGAAGCTCACCAGGTAGCCGTTGAGCAAGCCGAGCCCCAAGCCCACGCCTAGGCCCGCGGCCAACGCAAGGGGAATCGCCATCGCGCCCTTGTCCTGCACGTGGTTCAGGCACAGCACCGTACATGCGCCCGCGAACGCCACGATGCTGCCCACCGAAAGGTCAATGCCGCCCGCGATGATCACCAGCGTCATGCCGACGGCCACGATGCCTATGAACGACGACTGGTTGACGATGTTGCGGATGTTCTCCGGCTGGAGAAACACATCGGGTCGGCGGATCGCGCTGAACAGCGACAGGATCACCAGAGCGACGACCACGCCGTAATCTTCGAGAATCTTGGTCCAACGGTTCATCAGGCTGCTTCCACCCCTGCCGCCAGGAGCATGATGTTGTGTTCGGTCACGTCGTCTCCCACGAGTTCGCCCACGATCTTGCCTTCGCGCATGACCAGCACCCGGTGGCACAGGCCGACGATCTCGGGCATCTCGCTGCTCACCAGCACGCAGGCCAGCCCCTCGGCGGCCAGTTCGTGGATGAGCTGGTAGATCTCGCGTTTCGCGCCGACGTCCACGCCGCGCGTGGGCTCGTCGAGCAACAGTATCTTGGGTCGGGCGTCGAGCCACTTGGCGAGCGCCACCTTCTGCTGGTTGCCGCCGCTCAAGCTGCTCACCGCGTCTTCGCACGCGCCGATCCTGGTGCCGAGCCGCTCGATCCACTTGGTCGCGGCCCTCTTCTCTTCGGCGCGGTTGGGCACCCAACGGCCATAGGCGCGGAGGTTGGCCAGCGTCGAGTTGGACGTGCAGCTCATGGTGAGGTGCAGTCCCGCGTCTTTGCGGTCTTCGGTCAGGTAGGCGAGACCTGCGTTCATCATGGTGGCCGGGTCGCGCTTGATCAGCTTGTTGCCCGCCACGGTCACCGTGCCCGAGCACGGGCGCAATCCGACCACGGCCTCGCACAACTCGGTGCGTCCGCTGCCCACCAAGCCCGCCAAGCCCACGATTTCGCCGGGCCGAACGGAGAACGCCGCGCCCTTCACCCAACGTGGCACCGAGAGGTCCTCGACGATCAGCGCGGGCTCGGCCTGCGGGATCTCGGCCTTCGGCGGGAACACCTCGCCCAGGTCGCGGCCCACCATCAGCTTGGCCAAATCCGCGGGTGTCGCGCCTTCGGGGCTCAGCGTGGCCACGTGCTTGCCGTCGCGCAGGACCGAGATCGTGTCGCTTAGGCGAAGCACCTCGTCAAGCAGGTGCGAGATATAGATCAAACCGACGCCCTCGGCGCGCAACCGCTCCAGCAGG
>JACFNW010000378.1 GCA_019454665.1 Fimbriimonadaceae bacterium
AAGGCCTCCCGCGCACCCTTGGCCAGCAGCGCCGCTTTGAGTTGCAGGCAACCCCACGGTGCGACCGACTCGAAGTCGTTGACCACAAGCTCGTGGCCGAACCTGAGGAACGGCCTTTCGAATCGGTCCAACGCGCGGTACATCTCGGGAGTCGAGCACCCGAACGGGGGACGCACAACGACGTACCAAGGAAGCGGATCGGGGTCGTCCAGCGGCGTGACCCGCTCGCCGTAGCCCTCGATCTGCGCGCGTCCTCCTACCAAGAAGAACGGCACATCGGAACCGACCGCACTCGCGATCTCGCGTTGTTCCCGTTCGGAAAGCCGACGCCCCGTGATCTCTTGCAGGATCGCGATCAGCCGCCCAGCGTCCGAACTCCCGCCGCCGAGACCGCTTTGGGCCGGGATGCGCTTGTCCAAGGTGATTCGAACCTCGGGGACGTCGGTGTACTCGCGAAACAGACGCAGCGCCTTGGTCAGCGTGTTCTCGCTCGGGACCGCGGGATCGTGGCACAGGAACTCGCCCTGTGCCACGCCGGTCTCCACCGTCAGCCGATCGGCCAGCGAAACGGACTGAAACACCGACCGCAACGGGTGATAACCGGAAGCATCGCGAGGGCCAACGGCCAGAAACAGGTTCAGCTTGGCCTGGCACTCGGCGCGGTAGATCATAACTCAACGGAAGGGCGGCGGCGGGGGCGGGGTCGTTCGGAACGGGGGCGGCTCGGTGAGCGAGACGTGCTCCTCCTGGGCCGTCTCGACGGCCTTCTCCATCTCCTGCAGAGACGTTTCAAGCTCCAATCGCGCCGCTCCGAAGTCGAGTTCTTCCAGGGCGTGGTCAATGCTCTGCAACTGGAGTTTGGCCTCGTCGAGCGCCGAGATGAACTCGCGATGCGACACCTCCGGGCTGCGCCCCGCGAACCGGTAGCCGATCATCTTCATGCGCAGCGTGTCCACCGTGGTAATGAACACGGCCGCTTGCGCCTCGGTGCGCTGAACCCCAGCCATCACGCCTTGAAGGTGTTGGCGGTACTCCGCGATGTTGCGGTCGGCGATCCGGTAGAGCTCTTGCGCGTGCGAGTCTTTGCTGCTCGCGATCCACACTGTCGGACGTTGGTGGAGCGAATGCTCGGTGGATTGGACGTCCTTCGCGATGAAGTCGGCCCGGCGCAACGCGGCGTACACCGAAAGGGCGACCCGCTCGACCGTCTTGGGCATCTCTTGCAGGTCGGCGACCTGCTCCTTGCGCATCTTGGAGAGCACCTTCTGGAAGAGTTGGAGCCGGTTTTCGCATTCCATCCAAAGGCGGCGCAGGTGCGGCGAAGTCCATCGCTTGGCGATGCTCGACTTGTGCGCGCTCGCCACCCACACGGCAACCAGCGCACCGGCGGCCACCAGGTTGAACGGCGAGTCGTAGGTCAGGAACCCCCACGTCAACAGGGCGATCGGAATGCCGAGATAGAACCACCTTCCCCCGGACGCCAGTTCGCGTAGAAACAGCGCGCGGTCTTGGCGTTCGATGTCGTCCATACACCTACGTTACGGCATGGGAGGTCGTCCGGTGGCGTTCGGCAGTGCAGATTCCACGGCAAACGCGATTTGGAGGAGCTTCTCGTCGGCCATCGCGGGTGCCATCAGGTGCAAGCCTACGGGCAAGCCGTTCGTGAACCCGCAGTTGAGCGACAGGGCCGGGCATCCCGCCATGTTGGCCGGGATGGTGCACACGTCGAGGAGTTTCAGCGCCATCGGGTCCGCGCTCAACTCGCCGATCTTGAATGCCGGGATGGGGCTGGTGGGCGAGAGGATGACGTCCAAGTCCTCGAACGCCCGCTCGAAGTCCCGCTTCATCAGCGCCCGCACCTGTTGAGCCCGCACGTAGTACGCGTCGTAGTAGCCCGCCGAGAGCGCGTAGGTGCCGATCATGATGCGCGCCTTGACCTCGTGCCCGAATCCGACGGCTCGCGTGCGCTCCATCATGCCTATGTGGCCCTTGCCTTCCTCGCGCAACCCGTACCGAACTCCGTCGAAGCGGGCCAGATTGCTGCTGGCCTCGGCGGGGGCGATGATGTAGTAGGTGGTGACGCCGTACGCGATGGAGGGGATGGAAATGTCGCGGACGTCCGCCCCTTCGCGCCGCAGGACTTCGATCGCTTGGTTCACGCACTCGCGAACGCCGGCGTCGGCGGTATCGCCCATCGTCTCGCTGAGCACGCCGATCCGGAGGCCCTTGAGGCTGCCGTTTTTGAGCCCATCCAATGAGATCGGCGGGACCTGCAGCGAGGTCGAATCCATCGGGTCGTGACCCGTGACGGCAGAGGCGAGCCGTGCGGCGTCCTCCACCGTGCGCCCGAAGGGACCGATCTGGTCGAGGCTGGACCCGAAAGCCACCAACCCGTAACGCGAGCAACGTCCGTAGGTCGGTTTGAACCCAACGATGCCGCAAAGGGAAGCCGGCTGCCGGATCGAGCCGCCCGTGTCGGAGCCCAAGGCCAAGGGGGCCAACTCGCCCGCGACCGCTGCGGCCGAGCCGCCCGAACTGCCGCCCGGAGAGCGTTCGGTGTCCCACGGGTTGCGCGTGAGTTGGAAGGCGCTGTTCTCGGTGGACGTGCCCATGGCGAACTCGTCCATGTTGGTCTTGCCCAGAAGCACCAGACCTTGCGCTTTGAGCTTGGCCGTCACCGTAGCGTCGTAGACGGGGACGTGGTTTTCCAGAATGCGCGACGCGCAGGTGGTTCGCACGCCGCGTGTGACGATGTTGTCTTTCAGCGCCACGGGCACGCCGCACAGCGGGCCACCCTCTCCGGCGTCAAGCAGTGCCTGGGCGGCATCGGCCCACCGCATCGTCTCCTCGGAGTCGAGGGTGAGGAACGCGCCGAGTCGCGGGTCCTGAGCGGCGATCCGGTCCAGATGGGCTTGGGCGAGTTCGCGGGCGGACCATTCGCGACGGCGCAGCCCTTCGGCCAGTTGGGAGGCGGTGAGCGTCGTGATCAAGGGCGTGT
>JACFNW010000379.1 GCA_019454665.1 Fimbriimonadaceae bacterium
ATGTTCCTTGTGGATGGCGAGCCGTGGCCCGGCAGCGCTCACGGCACGGGTTCGGAGGACTACTTCAACCAATCGTGGAGCCCTGACGAGCACTTCCTGCATCCCTACTTTGGCACGGCCCGCGCGCCGGGGCGCCTGAACGACGACCCTTTGTTCGGCTGGTTGGGGCGAGTGCACTGCTACCGCTTCCACCTGGAAGACCCGATTCGCTTCACCAAGTCCCTGCGGGCCAGCATCGAGGCGGGCCACGCAAACGTGTTGACTCTGGAGATGGCGAGCGTGGCGTATTGGTATCAGACCATGCCGCACAAGCCCTTCCCGGCGCTGGCTCCTTTGGAGGCGCGCCAACCCCGCGCGAAGATCACGACGGTAGACGTCCACCGGTGGCGCGACGCTTGGCGCAAGGCGATGGGCGGTGGCGCGTTGTGGGGCAACGAACGGCCGTCTTGACCTTGGAGGGCTAAACGGGTACCTGTCGCAGCGCCTCTGCGGAGGATTCCGCTAGGGTGTCGTTGATGAACGCTCCAGCACCCGCCTCCGAACCAGCCAGGTACTTGAGCTTTGTGGCTGTACGGTAGGGCGGATAGAACTCGGCGTGGAAACACGCAAATTCGTATCCATCCACGGTGGGGGCTTGATGCAGCACCATGATGTACGGCATGGAGAAGCCGAAGAGACCGTCCAACTTGCGGGCCACGACGTGAAGCGCTTCGGCCAAGTCGTCCAATTCGCCGGGACCCATCTCCGCCAGCGACCGAAGGTGCTTCACCGGCGCGACGTAAACCTCGTACGGATACCTCGCGAAGAACGGCACCACCGCGGCAAAGGAGGCGTTGCGCCAAACCACCCGCACGCTCTCCAGGAGTTCCGCGTGGAGCCATTCCTGAACCAGAACGCCTCCCGTAGCCTCGTGGTGCGCGCGCTCGCGGTCGAGTTCCTGGCGTGGCACGGGCGGGATGAACGGATAGGCGTAGATTTGGCCGTGGGGGTGCGAGAGCGTTACGCCGATCTCCTTGCCCTTGTTCTCGAAGATGAACACGTACTCGACTTCGGGCCGGGCCGCGAGTTCGACGTACCGGTGCTTCCACACGCGCGCCAGCTTGCGGATTTGCGCCAGAGGCAACGTGGCGAACGTGGCCGTATGGTCGGAGGAGTAGCAGACCACCTCGCACACGCCTGCGCTCGGCCTAACGGCGCTCATTGGGCCACCCTCAACGGCAGGCGCGGGCGGTATCGGGGCCAGCGACGGGAACCGGTTCTCGAACACGGCGATGTCGTACTCCGGACTCGGGATTTCGGTGGGGAAGCCGCCCGGGGCCGTGGGGCAGAGGGGGCAATAGTCGTCGGGCGGATGGAACGTGCGGTCCTGACGGTGGGTGGCCGTGATGACCCACGTGTCGAGAAACGGGTGGTAGCGGAGTTCGGACATCCCTGCCCATCATTGTGCCACGGGAAGGGGCTGGGCTACCTCGACTTACTGTCGTTTCCGTAGAAACCGTTCGGGAGCCCTCCGCAACAACTGCGCGACGCTGGCCTGAGTGAACGGGATTCTGCGGACCCGAGCGAGCATGTGGTCCGAGCGAGCTTGGATGGCATGGCAGGCAAACGTGGCGTATCGCTGCCAAAGCGGGGACACTTCGGCCTCCTCTGCGTCTCGGAAGTCGGCGACTAGCGCCAAGAGATTCGCGCAGAGTTGGAGCGCGGTTGCCACGACAAACCATCCTGTAGCGTCCAAGGGATCCTTTCCATCGGCCCTCGCCATAAGGTTCGACAGCGGCTCGAACGTTTCGATGTAGATGTCGTTGGCTTCTTCAAATCTGGCATTGACCCACTCGATCCACTGGCTGTCGGATTCGCCCAAAGCCAAGGCGAAGTCGAGGCAGTACTCGCCAAAGGGTTCGATTTCTTCCTCAAGCAGTTCAGTCAAGAAGTCGAATACCAGACGTGAGGCCGCCAAAGCAAGCAAGGCACGGGTGTGTCGGGGGTTTGCAGCCCATCGCGACGAATGAACTTTGATGCCTGCATCGAGCATCAGGTCTTCGGCTGCGACCGCGACGATACGGGCCACCCGCTTGCCGTTGAATGTTTCGTCGCTGGAGTTGGATTGATCGGGTTGTTGTGGAGAAGTTGGATCGTTGTCGTTCATGGTCAGGTGCGGATATCCATCCGCAGCCCCGCATAGATACCTCATGCGGAAACGCGACCGGATAAGCCTTCCAGTTGCCGCTAGGACGGGACCTTGGCCAATTCTGCTTTGAGGATGTTGATCGAAGCGATGTCTTCGGGGTCCACTCCGTTCAGGGCGGCGAGATAGAGGCTCACATAATCCCCGTAGTACACGAGGTTGAGCATCTTTTCCAAGAGGTTGCGGCCCGTGGCTTCGACGTAGCACACCGTGCACTTGTCGGCGATCAGGCCTTCGGTGACGCGGGCGCGGGCCTGCATCTTGGGCGACTCCTCGCCATCGGTGAGGATGACGGCCACCCACTTGGCGACGCCCTGCTCGTCGGCTTTCACCCAACCCAGAATCTCGTTGTGGTTGAGTTCTGGGAAGGCGTTGGCGAACGTCATGTTCTTGGCGTTCTCGTTGATCTGACCCTTCCAGCGGTTGGCGACGGCGGCTTGCCAGCCGCCCAAGCCGTAGAGGACGGACACCGCTCCCTGCAGTTCGGCGGCGAGTTGCTTGGCGTCGTTCTCCTCGAATGGGCGGTCCACAGCGTGCAGGCTGGCCACGATCCGCAGGTACTCGACCGCGCCGTCATAGTCCTGTGCGGGCAGCAATCCCAATCGCTCGGCGACGACGGCGGCGGGCAACATCAGGTAGCCCAGGGCCGTTCGTGGCGGCTGTCCGCCTGGAATCTGGACGACGGGAACACCCGCCGCTTGGGCTCGCTTGGCCAATTCGCCGCCGCTGGTGATGGCCACGATGGAGGCGCCGCGCTCGCGCGCATAGTCCACGGTAAGCCCGGAGAACGACGAGATTTCGACA
>JACFNW010000380.1 GCA_019454665.1 Fimbriimonadaceae bacterium
TGACCGCGTGGCGTACCGTCTAGGTCAACATAGGGGATGACGAAATCCAGATGGTCGTTTCGCGCGTAACTGACGACACAATCGAGCCGCTCCAGCCGATGGGCGACCGACCCCTCCCAAGTGGGGGCGTCTAGCACGACGTGGCTGATGTGGCTCTTGATGGTCTCCACCACCTCTCGGCCCGTACGGAACTGCACATCGCGCGTCGAACCGAATGGGCGCTTCCGGTCTATCTTGGGAAGGTGTACGGCTTCGCCTCCCGTGTCGCTCACGATGTACTCGCTCAGCACATTCACGATCTTCTCTTGCTCTCGCTCCAGCGTGACTTCTTCTGTGGGAACGCTGTCGAAAAGCAAGTAATCGCCAACGTACCGCTTCACGATCCCAAGCACTTGCGGGAACAGGCGCGAGCGCCGGCAAGCGTCCGCCTCGGACGTCCCAGAGACTTGATGGAAGACGATCCCGGAAGCGATGCGGAAACAAGCAGACGAGACGCGGGCGATCAAGTAGTACGGTATCCGGTCGTGAATGGCCACGCTTCCCGGCCCGCCGATGTCCGGGTTGCCGAGGCGATAACCCGCGACGTCTTTGACGGCAACCAGCGAGGGTTCGTCGTGACCGATGCGAAGGCGCGGCACCCGTTCCCAGTCGCAAACGACGCGCTCCCGCCACTCCGTGACGTAGCCGTCAACGATGGGAAAGGTGATCTCCAGCGCCACTCGCTCAGGCAGGGCACGCACCAGCGTGGTTGGAGGAGGTGGGTCGGACGAGTTCTTGCCCGTAGCCTTTACCGGGATGACCTGGAACGGGACGCCGTAAACGTCCGCATACTCGGCCGTCAACAAGCCATCTTCGCCCACTTCGTACGAGCGGCGTCGAAGGGCGCGGCCGACGACCTGCTCGCAAAGCAACTGCGACGTGAATGCCCGCAATCCCACGATCTGGGTCACGTTGTTTGCGTCCCAACCCTCGGTCAGCATCGAAACGCTCACGATGCAGCGCACCTGCGCTCCCGGACCATCCTGCTGCCCCACGGAATTCATCACGGCGCGCTTACGCAACTCGGCGTCCTTAGCCTTCTCGCCTTCCTCTGAATTCTTGAGTTCCTTGCTGTCAAAGAGGTAGGTGACCTGCTTGCCTGGGGTGTTGACAAACTCGTTGAACTCAAAGTGCTCCGCCGTCAGGCGTTCGAACAGCAACTGCGAGAGCTCGGTGTCCTGCGTGATCACGATCATCACCGGCGGCACCTCGATTCTCTTCGAAGCCCAATCGAGGAACTCGCGCTTCCAGTTGCCGATCATGGTCAGCAAGGCGGGCTCTGCAGAGTTCACCACGGCTTCGGGCTTGGCCTTGCGGCGACCGGTCTCGCGCTGTCCGGCGGGCAATCGTTCGTTGATCCAGCGCCACAGGTGGAAGTACGCAGGCGGGCTGCCGACCAGGTCGTCGTCTACCGGGATGCGGGGAATCTTCACCAGACCGCTCTCGATGGCATCCACCAAACCAAAATCGCTCACGATCCACGGAAACGGCCGACCCACGGGGTAGCCGCTGCCGTGAATGTAAAAGGGGGTCGCCGAGAGGTCCACGCACGATAGGATGCCGCGCGCCTCGTGAATCCGCTCCAGCCCGGAGATCCATTGCGCGGCCCGCAAGTTCTCGTCCTTCTCTTCTTTCGTGGCGTCCTTGGCCTCCTTGATCCTCGGGCGATAACAGTGGTGGCCCTCGTCGTTGAGGACCAGAAGGCGCTTCTTGCTTCCCAGTTGTTTCTTCAGCAAGCGGTTGGCAAACGCCGTATCCGATTCCGGCCCAAGCTTGGTGACGCCGCGCTTCCCGGTATCGTCCTTGTGAGCCATCTCCTGACGGTGCAATATGTGAATCTTCGCAGCATCCAAATACGGGAACAACCCGGATGGCACCAGATGGAACTTCTTGTAGTAGTTGTTGTCCGACTTGGGCAGCAAGACGGCCAAGCGCTCTTTCACGGTCAAACCCGGCGCCACCAACAACACGGCATCCGAAAACCGGGTGTCCTGCGGATAGCTGGCCTTGTTGATCACGCTCCAGGCGATCAGCATCGCCATGACGATCGTCTTGCCCGTGCCCGTGGCCATTTTGCAGCAATAGCGCCGAAAAACCTCGTGGGCGTCGTCCAGTGCCACCTTCTCGCCGTCCACCGTCTCGACCGTCAGCCCCTGACGGTCGGCGGCGTGCGCCTCGTGAAGCCAGATGATCGTCTCGACTGCCTCGCGTTGGCAGAAGAACAAAGGCAGTTCCCGCTCGGGTTTCCCTTTGCCCCAGTGTTCTAGCAGCCGCCGCGTCACCGGGGTCACCCCTCGGTAGCCATGCTCGCGCCACTGTCGCACCCGCCTGCGAATCTCGTTCACGCACTCCAGGCGAACGAACTCCTCTTCCAGCGCACTCGATTCGTAGCGCGCCCCCTTGGGCGAGTAGAAGTAGCCCGCCTCGCGACGACCCTCCAGCAACTTCGGCTCGGTCCGCACACCCGTCGCTAAGTCCACCACCTGCCAGTATTGCTTCGGCTCCTCGTACGGACGGTTGCAGATCGGGGTCTCGATGGCCATCGCACCCGCCGCGCGCGCTTGGGCGATCGGGTCGAAGAGGTCTTGCGCCAAGGTCTTGCCGAAGAGGTTGTCCGTCATGGCCGAATCGTCTTCACCACCGCGTTGCCTCGTTGGTCTACGACCTTCACTTGCACGCGCCCCCCGCCATTCTCGCGGTCGAACGAAGCGCCCGGCTTGAAGGGAAGGCAGACCAGCGTCCGGAACGCCTCGAACGCATCTTCGTCAATCGCACCTTTCAGGTTCCTAGCGATCTTCGCCCACGAGTCCTTCTTGTTCGGGAACAACGCCTGGCAGATGCAGAAGCTCTTGCCGTCGTAGTCCTGGTCCACAAACACGGCGTGCACGTTTTGGCCCGCGTCGCTCTTCACCTCGCCCGAAAGCGGGTCGTACAGGTCCACG
>JACFNW010000381.1 GCA_019454665.1 Fimbriimonadaceae bacterium
GCTTGACGTTGCTCAGGTTGGTGGTCTTCTTGGCAGACTCCTTGGCCTGGGCGTAGACGGGGAAGAGCATCGCCGCGAGAATCGCGATGATCGCGATCACGACGAGCAGTTCGATGAGGGTGAAGCCCTTGCGTCGCATGATGTGTTCCTCCAATCGGCTCCTTGAGCGCCCGCCCACTGCCCGAACATGAACAACAGATGTACTGCAATGAGCCTGCGGGCCGGGCCGCAGAGCCAATCTGGACACCATTGTAACAAACTGAATGAAATCTGACAAGGTTTTTGACAGAATTTGTTCAGAAAAATGTCCGGAGGCGGAACTTTACGGGGCGATGATTGGGTATGGGCGTCTCCGCACAGCGTCAACCAACGGGCGCCATCGCAGCAATGGCGGCGACCACCTGGTCCACCGACATTCCGTCGGTCACCAACTCGGGAACCCCGGGAGCCAACACCAGCGGGCTGTCCTCGCGCGTCATGTCCCGGTGGTCGCGTTCCGCGATCTGAGCGCGGACCTCTTCGAAAGAGGCCGGGGTCCCCCGGGCCTGCAGCTCCGCACACCGGCGGCGGGCGCGTTCATCGAGCGTCGCCGTCAGGAACACGCGCACGTCGGCCTCTGGAGCGACCACCGTCGTCACATCCCGGCCCTCCAGAACCACGCCACCCGCTGCGACCATCTCCTTCTGCCTCTTGACCAACAACCGTCGAACGGGAGAGTGGACGCTGAGCGCGCTGGCGAAATCGCCGACCTCGGGCAACCGGATCTGACGGGTGACCTCCTCCCCGTCGAGGTACACCGCTTGCGGGTCGCCCTGTCCGAACGCGATCGTCGTTCGATCTCCCAAATCGGCCGCGGCTTCCCCGTCCTCTGCGGTCAGCCCGGCCCGCATCGCCTTGAGCGCAAGCGCGCGGTACATGGCCCCGGTGTCCAGGTAGGTCAAACCGAGGCGCTTGGCGACCAGCTTGGACACCGTGCTCTTGCCCGCGCCGGCGGGCCCGTCAATCGCGATGACCATCTTACGCATAGGTGAGTTTCCAAAGGTCGTCGGCGAACGCGGGGAAACTGGTTTGGATGGCTTCCGAGCCTTCGATGACGGTCTCCCCGTGGGCGATCAGCCCGGCAACCGCGAAGGCCATGCCGATGCGGTGGTCGCCATCGGTTTGGATCGTCGCACCGCGGAGCTGGACCGGGCCCTCGATCTCCATCCCATCTTCCCGGGTCTCGACACGCGCGCCCATCGCCCGAAGCCCTTCGGCTACGCGTTCGATGCGGTCGCTTTCCTTCACACGCAGTTCGCTGGCATCGCGGATGACGCTGACGCCGTCGCATTGGGTGGCCATGACGGCCAGCACCGGAATCTCGTCAATGAGACGCGGCACCAATCCGCCGCCGATCTCGAAGGGCCGCAGGTCGCCCCCGTCTTGGATGGTCAGGTCGGCGACGGGCTCGCCCATCTGGTCGCGATGCGCTTCGGCGAACCACTTGACGCCTGCTTGGTCGAACACATCCAGAACCCCCGTGCGGGCGGGGTTCACGCCGACGTCCTCCAGAGTCAACCTAGCCGCAGGCAACACTGCTGCTGCGACCATGAAGAACGCCGCGCTCGAGATGTCGGCGGGAACGGCGAAATCGAAGGGCTGGACGGTCTGTCCGCCTCGGAGCGAAACGATGTGCCGCTCGCCATCCCGCTGGCGGTCCATCGGCACCCCGCATGCCGCCAGCATCCGCTCGGTGTGGTCGCGGGTGAGGGTCTCCTCCTCGACCGTGGTCGTGCCCTCGGCCCGGAGGCCCGCCAGCAGGATGCAGCTCTTGATCTGAGCGCTGGCTATGGGGGTTGCGTACCGGATGCCCTGGAGACTGCCGCCGTGGATCGTGATCGGTGGTCGGTCGCCTTCGACGCGAGCTCCCATCAAACGCAACGGCTCGGCGATGCGGCCCATCGGCCGGCGGCTGAGCGAGGCGTCGCCGGCGAGCGTGGCCGTGAGGGGTCGCGAGGCGATGAGGCCGCTGAGCAACCGCATGGTCGTGCCCGAGTTGCCACAATCCAGGACACCCTCGGGGGCATGCCACTCGCTTGGATGCAAAAGCCAGCCGTCCTCGACGGTCTCGACGCGCAGGCCCGTGGCTTCCAAACACCGGCGCGTCGCCTCGGCGTCCTCCGAGCCCAGCGGGCTCCGCACCCGGCTCACGCCCGAAGCGATGGCCCCGAACATCAGCGCCCGATGAGTGAGCGATTTGTCCGAAGGAGGGCGGTACCGACCTTCGATCGCGGCGGCGGGCCCGATGCGCAAGGATGCCATGAGTTGGCACCATTGTGGCATCCCGAGTCGCTGGTCCGATTTGGACTGGGGCGGTGGCGGCGGCTCGAACGAGATCACCGGTCCTGGCGATGCGGGCTTCTCGGCCAGTTTGGCCTTGACCATCTCGACCACGTCCACCCCGAACAGGCTGTTCAGTTGCTCGACCATCGAGAGCGCCTTCGGCGGCAGGGCGGGCGACGACCCGTCCACCATGGTGATGCGGTCAATCTGGGTGTTCGAGATCGTGTCCACGACCGCCGTGATGATCGGCTCCAGTTTTTGCAGCACCAGCACGTCGCGCGCGTTGGGGCCCCAGTTGTCGGCGATTTTGGATAGAGCGTCGGCGCGGGCCTTGCCGTCTTCGATGATCGGGGCGACCAGGGCCTTGGCCTCGGCTTCGGCGGCTTCCATCTGGGCGATGGCGGGCTTGACCACGTCGGCCTGCAACCGCCCGCGCACCTGTTCGATGCGGGCCTCCTGCACCTTGACTTCGGCCTTGGACTGGGCCACTTGCGCCGCGACCTGGGCCAGTTCTTCGGCCACAAGCGCCTGTTCGCGGCTGCGGATGTCCACCAGCTTCTTGGCGGCCTCGGCCTTGGCGATGGCCGTTCGCGATTCGACCTGGGCGCGGACTTCGCGCTCGCGGTTCTCGGCGGCGCGCACCACGGCCT
>JACFNW010000382.1 GCA_019454665.1 Fimbriimonadaceae bacterium
CGCCGTAGACGATCACGAAACCGATGATGAGAAACATTGGGCCCGATTCCTCCGCGCCTTGGCAGGTGGGATTGCCAGGACGGGACAGTAGAATCATCGGTCCCGCGTCGCCCGTTGCTCTACCAGGTTCTTGCGGCTTTCGTGGCGGCTTCGTGCCCGGGCTCCCCCGAGTAACCCTCCGCCGGGCGCGACGTCAGACCCGTGTCGGTACAATAACCCCGACCCGCACCATGGCCGTTTTCAAACCCATCGCCGCATTCGTCGTCGCGCTCTGCCTCCTGTTCGGTTGCGGGGGCGGAGGCGGTGGCGGAGGCGGGACCGGCGGAACGCCGACGGGCACGGCGGTCGCGGGCCGAGTGCTGGACGACCGCACCGGCGGCGGCGCAGCGGGCATCGTCGTCCGCCTCTACGACGCCGTGGGCACCTTGGTCGGCCAAGCAACCACCGATGTCGCCGGGAACTTCCGCGTCCCGACCACCACGTCGGCCACCAAGTTCTCCGTCGAGCCGCCGGCGGGCTCACGCACGTACTATCGGCAGTTCAAGTACCAAGGCAAATCCTATTCGCCGCTGATCGCGTTTTGCGAAGCGCCGTTGCCCACGGTGGCTGCCGACGTGACGACGAACCTGCCCGCCTCGGTGTTCGTGACCAACACGGGCAACCCGCCCCCTCCCCCGCCCGACGGTTGCTGAGGCTGCCGGGGCGGTTGAGCCGTCTTTAGCATCAGCATGTCCACGGCTCCGGAGATCGAAGCGCCCTTGGTTCGCGCCGAGCCCGATCTCGTCTCGCGCATCGAGGCGATTCTGTTCGTCGCCGAGGCGCCCGTGAGCCTGCCCCTGTTGGCCCAGATGCTCCGAGTCCCAGAGGGCGTCGCCGAAGAGGGCATCGAACTGCTCAACGCGAGGTTCGACACGGGGTCCGCCGTCCGCGTGATCCGGATCGCGGGGGGCTACCAGATGTGCACCCGCCCCGAGTTCGACGAACTCATTGACCACTTCCTGAAGCCCCAGCGCACCCGGCTCTCGCGCAGCCTGATGGAGGTGCTGGCCATCGTGGCCTACCGCCAGCCGGTGGCTCAGGCGGATATCGAGCGCATTCGCGGCGTGCAGAGCGACTACGGCGTGAGGGCGCTGGTCGAACGGGGCCTGATCAAGGAAGTCGGGCGGAAAGACACGCCGGGCCGTCCGTTGCTCTATGGGACGACCCAGCAGTTCCTGCACCAGTTCAGCCTGGACAATCTGGCCGAACTCCCCGAAGTGGAGGGCGGCCAGGACTTTAGCCAACTGGCGTTGGACGTGGATTAGCCGGGCGGGGCTCAGACCTTGGCGGCTTCGACGGGGTCCAGCTTGATGCCGGGGCCCATCGTGCTGCTCAGCGTCACCGACTGCACGTAGCGGCCCTTGGCCGAGGACGGCTTGGCCTTGACCAGGGCATCCATCGCGGCGTGCATGTTCTCGCGGATCTGCTCGTTGGTGAAGTTCACCTTGCCGATGCCGAGGTGGACGACGCCTTCCTTGTCCGCACGGTATTCGACGCGGCTCGCGCCCTTGATCTCCTTGACTGCGGTGGCGATGTCGTCGGTGACCGTTCCGTTGCGCTTGTTCGGCGTTCGGGGGCCGAGCGCGCGGCCGATTTTGCCGAGCTGCGGGGCCATGTCGGTCGTGGCGAGCAGCACGTCGAAGTCGCGCCAGCCGTTCTGGATTTCGGCGATCAGCTCTTCGGCGCCCACCTTGTCGGCGCCCGCGCCTTCGGCGGCGGCGGCCAAATCGCCCTTGGCAAGCACGGCCACCTTCTTGGTCTTGCCGGTGCCGTGGGGCAGATTGGTGATGCCGCGCACGTTCTGGTCGCCCTTTCGGGGGTCGATCCCGAGCCGAACGGCCATGTCGACGCTTTCGACGAACTTGGCGGTGGCGGTCTGCTTGACGAGTTCGATGGCCTCGTCCACTCCGTGGAGCTTGTCTTTCTCGACCTTGGCGGTCAGCGTGACGAATCGCGGCGAGTGCCGCTCTTTCTTGATGTTCTTTCGCATGGTCGTCTCCTGTGGTCGTATGGCGGCCGGGGCGAACCCAGCCTCCCACGAGAAACCGGACGCTAGGATACCCGCTCCCATGACCCCCCGTCCCGGGCGCTCCGTTGCGAAATTCTTCACAAAGGGGTTGGCAAACGGCAAAAGTCGTTGTACAATGGGTTGCAGAAACGGTTCAGCAATGAAGCGCCGTCACACGATCGAAGATGTCGCCAGGCTCGCCGGCGTCGGCAAGGTCACCGTCAGCTACGTGATCAATGGCCGCACGAAGGAAGCCCGGATCAGCGAAGAGACCGAGCAACGCGTGCTCGCCGCTGCCGCCTCGCTCGACTATCGGCCGTCCGCCATCGCGCGGATGATGAGCCACAAGCGGGCCGACTCGATCGCCGTCGTCTTCCAGTACAGCGACCACTTCACGGCGTCGTCCACGTTCATCACCGAGGCGATGCGCGGCGTTTGCGAGGCCTGCGTCGAGCAGGGGCTGGACTTGATGCTGCACACCAAGCCCGTGCAGGACGCGCAGGAAGAAGCCGACCGGCTCACGGACGGGCGAGTCGATGGCGTGCTGATGTTGCGCGATGGAGACGATCCCGCACTCCGCGCGATTCTCCGCCGCTCGTTTCCGTGCGTGCTGTTCTTCTCCCGCTCTCCCGATCCCGACGTTCCCTTTGTGGACTGCGACAACTTCGCCGGTGGCCGCATCGCAACGCAGCACCTGCTTTCGTTGGGACACCAAGACATCGGGATGATCGTCGGTCCCGCGGGGTCGGTGGCCTCGAACGATCGGTTCAACGGCTACCGCAACGCCTTGGAAACCGCCGGAATCGCGCCCAACCCGGATTGGGTGGTCAGCGTCCCCGGTCCGTCCTACGACGCTGAACCGCTTCAGCGGATGATGAGCGCCGAACGTCGCCCCACCGCGTTG
>JACFNW010000383.1 GCA_019454665.1 Fimbriimonadaceae bacterium
GTCGAACCAGTCGGCAAGCCGTTCACGCTTGCTATCCGAGACGGCAGTAGTCCCCTCGGCGAAGAGTTCGTCGAAGAACCGCCCGCCCTGCATGCCTATCACGAGTTGAGCGATATCTTCGGCCTCTTCCATGGATGCTGAGAGCGCGGCCTGAATGCGCACGAGCTTCGCCTCTAGAAGCGCCCAGATACGAGCCTCGACAGTGGCGGGGTTACGGAGCAGGAACACCCGCACCGCCCGCTTCTGTCCGTAGCGATTGAGTCGGCCAACACGCTGGTGCAGGCGCATCGGGTTCCAAGGAAGGTCTACATGCACGAGGGTCGCACAGCGGTCTTGCAGATCGATCCCCTCGCCCCCCGCCTCGGTGGAAACAAGAAAGCGGGTGCGGCCAGTATTGAAATCATCCGCGGCCGCGTCGCGAGAAAGGCTTCGAACCCGGACGGCGCCATCCGGTTCCTGCACCGCCAGCCGTTCGTCTCCGTTGATGAAACCTGCGCAGCCCTTGCCGAAGCGCGCCTCAAGCGCGGCAATGACGAGGGCCTGAGTGGCCTTGTATTCGGTGAAGAGGAGAAGTGGCTCTCCCGAGGGCAGCTGTTCGTCGATCAGCGCGATCAGACGGCCGATCTTCGCCTCCGCTGTGATCCCGCGGGCCAACGCGATGAGGTCGTCGAGCCGCTCGATTTCGCCCTGCATCAGGAATAGGGCCACTTGGTCGGGCAGCGCCTCGTCTTGCTCGGCGGCTTCGTCGAGCGTCTCAGCTTCTTCGGGCAAATCTGCTGTCACCCGCTGCACAGCCTCAGCCAGCATCGCGCGCCGGCGTTCGAGTGCGCTGCGGATCGCCGCGATCGAGCTGGCGGCTAGCTTCTGCAAAGCGATGAGCAACAGCATCCGGGCCGACTGCTCGCGGCCCGTTAGGCTCAACGCGTAGGCCCGACCATCGAGGATAAAGTCGCTCATAGTCAGGTAGAACGCAGCCTCGTCTGGCGTGTAGTCATAGTCTACGGTTTCGGTGCTTACGGGCTGAAAGAGCCGCTTGCCCTCAAGATCAGTCACTAGCGCCTTGTTGTTTCGGATCATTGCTTCGCGGAGGTTCGGAAGCTGATCGCCCACAGGTTGCCGTGGGTCGAAGAGATCGGGCCGGATGAGCCGCATAAGTGCGAAGAAGCCGAAATCCTTCCCGCGGTGAGGCGTTCCTGTAAACAAGACGAGTGACTCTATCCGGCCCTTGTCTTGAAGTTCGCGGAGTAGATCGTAAGTCTGTGTCGAAAGACGCTCCTGCGATTGGAAGTGGTGCGCTTCGTCAACCATCACCATGTCCCAGGGCTCGGCAGCAAGAAGACGGTCGCGAGCTGCAGGCTGACGCAGCGTGTGGAAAGAGGCAACGACCTGCGAGGCCGTATCCCAGAAGCTGATCTTCCCGCGGTCCTGCTCGCGCGTGTATTCGCTGAGCCGGATGTCGAACATCGACTTAAGCCGCGCGCGCCACTGCGGCACGAGACGCGCCGGGGCCAGGATTAGGAGCCGCCGGATACGGCCGCTCGCCATTAGAGGCGTCAGGATCAGCCCTGCCTCGATCGTCTTTCCAAGGCCCACGTCGTCCGCCACCAGCCAACGCGCGGGCCAATGCTGGGTGACCTGGCGACATACCCAAAGCTGATGTGGCAGAAGCTGCACCCGCGAACGAGAAAACACCCCCCACTGGTCGTTGATCGAGCGGATAAGTAGCGCCTGCGCGCGGGAAAGTACGGCAAGGGGATCATCGAGCTTGCCCTCGGTCAGGGCATCGGCAAGCGACCGGACTACCTCGACCTCGCCACGCTCCACCTGTTCGAGTGCCGCGCCAAAACGTACGATAATCGTATCGCCCAGATCGTGGACAACACGGCCATCCCCGTGGCGCGGATGGCGAACTGGACAGTCTGGGGCAAGTGCGGTCATGTTTCGGTCTCGTCGCTGTATTCCATTGCATCGGCCTGTTCTTGACCGTCGCCATTCCAAAGCTGAAGCGGAAGGTCCAGATCGCCGAGGAATGCGGCGTCCGGACCAAGATGGTCGACGACGAAGCCGTGGATTTCCGGCGAAAGATCCATATGACCACGCTCGCCAAGGGGATATGCAAGCCGTTCCGCAAACAGTCGACGCAGACGACCGGTGGCAGCCCAAGCGTAAGGTTGCATGCAGATCGCCTCATCGCCGAGCCAGAGGCCATGCCGGATCGCCTCGCGTATCATCCAGTTGGCCCCGAGCCCGAGGCTTTGCGAAAGCGGTGCGCCCTCGAGCCCGCGTCGCTGCCAAATCGGCTCGTAGGAGATGCGCCAGAGCTTACTCAACGACACCAGACCTTCTCGGTCGACCACCACCGGCAGTAGTCGGAAGGTGTCGGCGTAGTCCGGCAACCAGCGCGCGAGTGCATAAAGGTCGGAGATCGTTCGTCGCCATTGCGGGAATTCGATCTGCCAAACGTCGGGGCGGGCGAAGTCTTCGAGGCGTTTCAGCCAAGGAATGGCAGCCTCGCTCAACTCTCCTACAGTGACCGAGTTGTTCGGAAACCTTGCCTCAGCCATTTCTTGCCACCAGCCCTCTCGGACTGCGGCCTCGACGAAGCTTTTGTGGGCACCCTGATTGTTCCAGCCCAACGTGCGGAAGATGCCAAGAGCGAAGAAAGTGAACCAGCCGAGCCGGTCATCTGTGGCCTCGCAGTCGCGAAGGCGTCCCGGAATGAACCCGTCGGGCCAGACGCGGGTGTCGTAGTTGCGCCGCTGATCGGTGTGCTCCCGTCGCCACCAATCGCGGATCCGGGCGAGTTCTTCGGCCGGATCAGGCGGCGCGTCCCAAGGCTCTGCGGTGCCCGGGTCGAACGGCGACCACCGACCCGAACCGATGCTACGAGCAAGCGATGGATAGAGAATGGTCATGAGCCGACCGCGCGTGTCGTCATCAA
>JACFNW010000384.1 GCA_019454665.1 Fimbriimonadaceae bacterium
TCCGAGCGGCTCGAGCAGCAAATCCCGCTGATGATGAACCCGCACCACCCTGCCGTTGCCGACCGCATGGTCGCGATGGTCGAGGAGGTGTTGGCCAAGTATGCCGTGGACGGGTTGCTCTTCGACGACCGGCTACGCTTCGCCGGACAGAACGCCGATTTTTCGCAGCAGGCCAAGCGCGCGTTCGAGGCCTATGTCGGCGAGCGGGTGGCCTGGCCGCACGATGCTTTCTCCTACTCGATTCAGCCCGACATGGAACGCGGGCTTGTGCCGGGGCGGCTTTACGACGCTTGGCTGTCGTTCCGCGCACACACCATCCAGCAATTCGTCCAACGTGTGCGCGGCACGGTGGATCGCGTGAGACCCGGGACCAAGTTCGGCGTGTATGCGGGCTCGTGGTATGGCGAGTATGCGTCTTACGGGTCCAACTATGCCTCCAACAAGCTGGTCGCTGGATTCCCGTTCCTCACCGATCGGTATCGCCCTACAGGATTCGCGGAATCGTTGGACATGGTGATTACCGGTTGTTACTACACCAAAGCCACTATTGCGGAAGCGATGAGCGAACGGACGGGCGCGGGCGCCACGGTGGAAGCTGCCGCGATGCTCTCGAACCGGGTGGTTCGAGACGCGGCGTGGACCTATGCGGGCCTTTCGATCAGCAGTTTTCGGGGCGACAACGAGGCCTTCGCCCGGTGCCTGCAGGCGGCGCTCGTGTCCTCGCAAGGAGTCATGGTGTTCGACCTCTCGCACGATATCGAGCCGCTATGGCCCGTTTTCGAGCGGGCATTTCGTGTCCCTGCCGTCGCACCGCACAAGCGTCCGGATGTGCTTTCGCTGGTCCGCCACCTACGGCAGGTCAAAGACGATCGCGGCGAAACCGACCCGCCCATCGTGATCTATAGTGGCGTGGCGGGGATTGGGCATTAGAATCCAGTGTTCAGTGTTCAGTGTTCAGTGTTCAGTATTCAGTGTTTCAGTGTTCAGTGTTTCAGTGTTTCAGTGTTCAGGATCACTCGCTTTCTGAACCCTGAACACTGAACCCTGAACACTTAGAGATTCATATCCGAACTATGCCCCGGAAACAGCTTGGCGTTCGGATCAACCAACTGCTTCGCAAGACAGACCGCCGTGGCCGCTTCGCCGACGCCCGTGGCGATCAGCTTGAGTTTCCCGTCGAAGGTGCAAACGTCGCCCACTGCGAACACGCCGGGCAGGTTGGTGCGGTAAAGCGCGTCGGTCACGATCTGGTTCTTTTGGATGTCCAGGCCCCATTGCAGCATCGGCCCGAGCGACGACTTGAACCCGATGTTGACCACGACGGCATCCATGGGCAACTCCTCGAACTCCTTGGTCTGGCTGTTCTGGATGGTGATGCGTTCGATGCGGTCGGCGCCGTGGATCGCCTTGACTTCGCACCAGAGCTTCATCGGGATGCCGCTCGCCAGGACCTTTTCGATGGAATCTTCGTGGGCGCGGAACTGGTCCCGGCGGTGGATCAGCATGATTTCGGAGGCCGTGTCCATCAGGTTGAGCACCCAATCGAACGCGCTGTCGCCCCCGCCCACGATGGCCACCCGCTTGCCTTGGAGCGCCGACTTGTCCCGAACGCCGTAAGATAGCCCGCGACCGAGCCATTGCTCCTCGCCTTCGATGCCGATCTTGGTGGGCTGGAACGCCCCGACTCCGGCGGCGATAACCAGGGTGCGGGTGGGATACTCGCCGCCCGAGCGGGTGCCGATGGTCCAGCCTTCGTCGTCCTGGGTGAGCGTGGTGCAGGTGTCGTCGAGCACGACTTCGGGCCCGAACTGCGTGCCCTGCTCGATCATCTGGCGGGCGAGGTCCTTGGCAAGCACCTTGGGGAACCCGGGCATGTCGAAGACGTACTTCTCGGGGTAGAGCGCCGTGAGCTGGCCGCCGAGTTCGGGCAGGCTGTCGAGGATGCGGACCGACATGCCGCGCAGCCCGGCGTAGAAGGCGGCGAAGAGGCCGACGGGTCCACCGCCGATCACAGTCAGGTCAACTCGGTTCATGGGGGATTGGCGGCGAGCCGGAATCCGTCACCGCTCTCCGTTTGTACCCGACGCGTTGCGGTTGGTCCGGGACGTTCGGGCTTGAGGGCATTTAGGGCTCACCGTGAGGACTGATCAAGCGGAGGCTAGGGAAGTACGTGCGATATCGGCTCACATCCCGAGTGATCAGGGTGTAGGACGCCAAGGCGGCATGGGCGCCGATGAAGAAGTCAGGCAATGGCGACTGCTTCCTTCCACCCCGCCGGCGATACTCGACAAAGCACTTTGCGGCAAGAAATGCCGCAGCGTATGGGATGGGTTCTCGATCGAAGAATTGGTCAGGGAGCGCATCCTCAAGTTCCTCAATCGAAGAAAACCGGACGGAGACCTCAGCATAGACAATTGGGTTGATCACCAGTCGTCCACGGTCAGCCGCATCTTGCAAGACAGACTCCGACCAACCAGCCCAATCGGGATCTCCGGAGACAATGTCAAGGAGTACATTGCTGTCAATCAGAAACGTGGACACGGTCTACTCGCCTCGGGTCAGTCGCATGATCTCATCGGTGGACAGTGGAATGTCCCCGCGTCCACGGAGCCTGGCAACGACCTTCTCGCCTCGACTGGGCCGCTTGCCCTTTACCTTCGCCAGCGTCACAACATTGCCGTCGTAGTGAAACTCCACCTCGGTTTCGGGAAGCAGGCCAGCACGTTCCCGTATGTCTTGCGGAATGGTCACTTGTCCTTTGGAGCTGATTCGCATTCTTACCTCGGTCGGTAAGAATACCACGAGTCAGCCACTTCTGGAGGGTTCGACCTCCGGGACTACCTACGCAACGCGGGCGGAGCGCAACCCAAGCCCGGCCAAAAACGAAACGACCGGCCCAAGGGCCGGTCGGTTCTGTCGCCAG
>JACFNW010000385.1 GCA_019454665.1 Fimbriimonadaceae bacterium
GGGCGACTGCGTCGCCCAAGGGCTCAGCGTGACGCAGGATTTTCCAGGAAGGCAATGGGTCAGGTGAGGAGCCCGGCCCAAACACCTTCCGCTCTCGGGGAGGCTGGGTGTGCCGGGCGTCTCGAAGCGGACGCGGGCGGGCGTCCCCTTCGACACCGCGCCGCCATCGGCCCCGGCAAGTGAAACACCGGCGGGCGCGGGCTCAGGGTGACCAACGCTCGGCCCGAGTACGGGGCAGCGCGGACGCCAGTTCGCTCGCCAAGAACCCCGCCGGACCGATCTCGGCGGCGCACGCGTCGCCCGCGGCCCCGTGCCAGAACATCCCGCACGCCGCAGCGTCCTCGGGCGAGAGGCCCTGCGCCAACAGGGTCCCCACGACCCCGGCCAGCACGTCGCCCATGCCGCCCGCCGCCATGCCTGGGTTGCCCGTCGAGTTCACCCACAGCCAGCCAGAAGGCGACGCGACGACGCTGGCCGCCCCCTTCAGCAACACAGTCGCACCGAACCGCTTGGCCGCCCGCCGCGCGCACCCCCACCGATCGGCTTGCACCTCGCCCGCCGAGCATCCCAGCATGCGCCCCAGTTCGCCGGGGTGGGGCGTGAGCACCACCGGCCCCGGCCACGCGGGCACCTCCGGCCCCAGGGCATCGGCATCGAGCACCACGGGCTTGGCCCAATCCGGCACCAACCGGGCGGCGAGCGACCCGGCCACGGGCGGCGTCAGCCCCGGCCCCAACACCAAGGCGTCCACGCGGTCCTGAAGCGCCAACAAGTCGGCGGCATCGGTCAGGGGCAGCACCATCGCCTCGGGCAGTTGGGCTTGGATGGCACGGCAGACCTCGGGCCCCCCGGCCACGGTGACCAATCCCGCCCCGGCGCGCAGGGCCCCCGTGGCGGCCAGCAACGCCGCACCCGTCATGCGCTCGCTGCCGGCGACGACGAGCACGCTGCCGTTTGCGCCCTTGTGGCTGTTGCGCGTACGGCGGGGCAGGCGCGAGACGACCCAAGGGTGCCCGACGAGGCGAACGCCGGTTGGTACGTCGAGGAGTGCTCTCGGGAAGCCGATCTCGGCCACGATCCAGTCGCCCGAGGCCTCCAGCCCCTCGGCCAAGAATAGAAACGGCTTGGGCAAGCCGAACGTGACGGTCTTCGCCGCCCGGACATACGGCCCGAGGGAGCGACCCGTGTCGCACGCGATGCCGCTCGGGATGTCCACGGCCACGCAGGGGGCGGCCGAGGCGGCGATGGCGCGGATGGCGTCGGCGATGGGGCCTCGCAGCTCGCCGGTCGCCCCGGTCCCCAGCAAGGCATCCACCACCAAGTCGTCGGGGCCGAGGCTGGCCAGGAGTTGCGCGTCCTCGACCACCTGAACGCCCGCCGCCAGGGCGCGGTCCCGTTGCTCGCGGCACTGGGGAGACATGCGGTCGGCAGAGACAGCGCAGCAGACCGCCGGGAGGCCATGCTCGTGCGCCAGCCGCGCCACGACGAACCCGTCGCCGCCGTTGTTGCCCGGCCCAGAGAAGACCACGATCCGGCGCCTGCCACCGGCCAAGGGGAGTGCGGCCTCGAACACGGCTTGCCCGGCCCGCTCCATCAGGTCGCGCGAAGGAACGCCGAACTCGTGGATGGCTTGTTGGTCAATGGTTCGGGAGCGCGCGGCGTCGGCGATCCACATGCCTCTATGGTAGACCGAATCCGGTGGGCTCCGAAGCCTCTCCACCGTTCAACGGCAGTGCCGTCCGCCAACCGCAAAAAGCAACAGGGCCCGCTCCGAAGAGCGGACCCTGAATGAGTCGTCGAAGCGGAACGCTTACCAGCGACCGCCGCCGGAGCGACCGCCACCGGAGCGGCCACCGCCGCCACCGTAGCCACCGCCGCCGGAGCGACCACCGCCGCCGCCGTAGCCGCCGCCACCCGAGCGACCGCCGCCGCCGTAGCCGCCGCCACCCGAGCGACCGCCGCCGCCACCCCCGTAGCCGCCGGAGCGACCACCGCCGCCACCGCCGCCGCCTTCGCCGCGGGGCCGGGCCTCGTTCACCGTGAGGGTGCGGCCGTCAAGCTGCGAACCGTGCTTGTCGCCGATCGCCGCCTCGAGTTGGTCGGCGTCCACATCCACGAAACCGAAACCACGGCCTTCGACGATGCGGGCGCTGGACGCGCCATAGGGCGCGAACGCGGAGAGAAGGGTCTCCTCCGTGCTGGAGTAAGACAGATTGCCAACGTATAGGGTTTTGTTTGCCAAGATAGGCCTCCGAGAGCGGGCTCAGGCCCGCCGAGTTTCGTACGTCATTGTCCTTTCGCTTCTTACAAAACTCGCGGAGAGCGGAATCTTGGGAAACACTCGAGTCAAGACCGTAACGCGGCGGATGATACCACAGACCCTTCCAAAAGCAAGGGCCGGATGGCCCGTTTCGCCTCCGACGACGCCAGCGCCGAGGAAAAGAGCCCCAAAACGGGCCCCGACGGACTAGAATGGGAAGCCACGCACCATGCATTTCGCCGAGACCCTCCAGCAACTCGTGGACCGTCGGGACCTTGCGACTCCGCAAGCCGAAGGCCTGATGGATTGGCTCATGGAGGGCCAAGCCACCGACGCACAAATCGGCGGCGTGCTCACGGCCCTGCGCATGAAAGGCGTCGTGCCCGACGAATTGGTCGGGTTCGCCCGCGCCATGCGCGCCAAAGCCACCATGCTCGACCACCGATTCGACCGACTCGTGGACACGTGCGGCACCGGTGGCGGAAAACCCAGCTTCAACATGTCCACCGCTGCGGCCATCGTGGCCGCTTCGGCGGGAGCGAAGGTCGCCAAGCACGGCAACCGAGGCGTGACCAGTTCCTGCGGCTCCGCCGACGTGTTGGAGCAACTCGGCGTCCGATTCTCGGACGACCCCGAAGTGCTGTCCAAAGTGCTG
>JACFNW010000386.1 GCA_019454665.1 Fimbriimonadaceae bacterium
ACCAATAGGTCGAAGAGGCGTCGTTCGGCGGCGTCGCCGAAACCGTAGAGAAAGACGCCGTCCTCGCGGAACACCTGGCGGGTCCACAACTCCACGGAAGACCCGGGCGCGGGAAGGGTGCCGAGAAGCGATTCGGGGATGGAGACTTCGTAGCCCACACCCCCGGCGTCCACGACGGCCATGCCGCCTTGGAGGTCCAACAGTTCGCCCCGAAGGCGTCCGATCATGAGCGGGAGGTTACCTTCCGGCAACCCGCTCGGCTCATTCTTCGGTGGATTCGGTCGCTGCTGTCGCGGCTGCGGCTGCCGTCTGTTCGGCGTTGGCGGCGGCGTTCTGGGCGGCGTACGCCTGATAGCTGCGCTCGCGGCGCGGGCCGGGACCGCGGTCCGTCATTTCGCGCACGACGAACGGCAGGAGGGCCATTTCACGGGCGCGGCGGATCGCTCGGGCGATCATGCGCTGTTGCTTGGCCGTGTTGCCCGTCTGTCGCGAAGGGATCATCTTGCCGCGGTCGTTGATGAATCGGCGCAGCAGGTTGTAGTCCTTGTAGTCGACCGACGTGATCTTGTTGATGGTCAGGTAGCTGACCTTGCGGCGTCGCCGACCCTTGGTGCGCTCGTCCTTCTCGCGGAGTTCGGGCGCGCCTGCGGAGGCGTCGAAAAGCTGTTTGTCCGTGGTTTCGCTCATGCGTGTGTTCTGCCGTGGAACGTGTTGAGGGCCGATTATAGCACAGGCTCGGCCACCGGGCCGAGTCAACCGTCGGCGCGGGGTTGTCGTATACTGATCTGCGTCCAAGGATGGACGCTTGAATCAGGATGAGAAGCACCGCGCGCCCCGCAAACCGCGGCAACGGACGGTCGGTCAAAAAAGTCGAGGAGCCTTCGCACAGGCCCTACGACGTCTTGGGCGTCGTCTTCATCGCCCTGGCCCTCGTCACCGTGGCCTCGCTCACCGTGGCCGATTCCGGGCTGGTCGGGCAGGCCTTGGGCGGGTTCTTCCGCACACTGTTCGGCCAAGCCGCTTGGGTCGCGCCCGTCGCTCTGGCCGCCGTCGGCGTGCTCGTCATCGCAGGACGCCGCACCGTGGGGGGCCTGAATCGGGTCACGTTCGGCGTGCTGTTGCTGTTCCTCACGTTGGCGGGTTCGCTCTCGCGTCCCGTGGGCGGCGACTACTTCGATCCGCGCGCGCTGTCCGAAAGCGGCGGCTATATCGGGGCCTTGTTGGGGTGGGCCTTTTCGACGTTGCTCGGCTCGGCGGCGGCCATCGGCTTCTGGACGCTGGGCATGTGCGGCCTGATCCTTTGCCTGAACGCGCCGCTCATCAGCTTCTGGAACACGCTGCGCCAGCCCAAGAGGCCCCGCGTCGTCGTCAAGGAGCCGAACCCCGTGCGCGAGCGGTCGGCACCGAGGGTCGTGACGCCGCCGACGCCCGAGCCCATCGCCCGGGAGCCCGAACCCGCGCCCAAGAAGCGCGAGCCCGTGGTGCGCGAATCCAACACGCCGATGCTCGAGCAGAACGAGCAGGTGCCCAAGGAGGGCTACCAATTGCCTCCGATGAGCCTGCTTTCCGATCCGCCGGACAAGCCGAAGCGCTCGCCGCAGGAGATGCAGCGCAACATCGCCACGCTGGAAGGCACGTTGGAGGAGTTCGGTATCGACGCCAATGTCGTCGAAGTGGCGACGGGCCCCACGGTGACGCGCTACGAAATCCAACTCGGCCCGGGCATCAAGGTCAACCGCATCGTCCAGTTGGCCGACAACATCGCGATGAACCTGGCGGCCTCGCACGTCCGTGTAGAGGCCCCGATCCCCGGCAAGGCGGCGATCGGCGTCGAAGTGCCGAATTCCGCGCGTTCGTCCGTCGCCATCCGCGAGCTTTGCCAGACCAAGGAGTTTCTGGAGCACCCTTCGAAGCTGGCCATCGCGCTCGGGCAGGACGTGAGCGGAATCAACCGGTACGCCGACCTGACCAAGATGCCGCACCTGCTCATCGGCGGCGCGACCAATTCTGGCAAGTCCATCGGATTGGCTTCGATCATCACGTCGTTGCTCATGCGCAACACGCCGAAGGACCTGAAGTTCGTGATGATCGATCCCAAGCGCGTCGAACTGTCGCTGTTCGACCGTATCCCGCACCTGCTTTGTCCGGTCATCAAGGATGTCAAGGAGGCTCCGGGCGTGCTGCGCGCCGTGTGGCGGGAGATGGACCGCCGCTACGACCAGCTCAGCGAAGCGGGCGTGCGCAACATCGACGGCTGGAACGCCAAGGCCAGCTTCCAGGACCGCATGTCCTACATCGTGGTCATCATCGACGAGTTGGCCGACCTGATGATTCAGGCCGCCGCCGAGGTGGAAACGTCCATCTGCCGGCTGGCCCAACTCGCACGCGCGACGGGCATCCACCTGGTCGTGGCCACCCAACGCCCCAGCGTGGACGTTATCACGGGCACGATCAAGGCCAACATTTCGAGCCGCGTGGCGTTCTCCGTGTCGTCGCAGATCGACTCGCGCACGATCCTCGACCAGAAGGGCGCGGAGGATTTGGTCGGGCGAGGTGACATGCTGTTCCTGCCGATCGACGCTTCCAAGCCGATCCGCATCCAAGGGTGCTACGTCTCGGAGCAGGAGATCGACTCGATCTGCAAGTTCTGGCGCGCGCAGCAGGAGGCCCAGTACGCGTTCAACCCGGCGGACTTCGTGGTCGGCGAGAGCGGCAGCGGCTCGGGAGGCGGCGGCGAAGAGGAGGGCGACGAGTTCTGGGAGCCGGCCGTTCGCTGGGTCGCCGAGCGCGGGCAGGCGTCCACTTCGATGTTGCAGCGCCGGTTCTCGATCGGTTTCCAGCGGGCCTCGCGGCTGCTGGACGCCATGGAAGAGCGGGGCATCGTCGGGCCCCGCGAAGGCGCGCGTCCCCGC
>JACFNW010000387.1:0-1717 GCA_019454665.1 Fimbriimonadaceae bacterium
CAACGCTGGTCACTGGCGACGAGGCCTACCGCATCCAGTCGCCGCTCGCACCAGACACGCTCAAGGCGCTCGACGCTCCTCCCTTCGGAACCTGAGCCCAAGCACCGACCCTTGGGCCAAGGGGTATCGTGCCAGCACAAGCATGAACGCCCTCGACCTCGTCCGCGAACTCATCGCGTTGCCCGGGCCGCCCGGCCAGGAAGACGCCGTGCGCGACCGCGTGGTCGAGCAGGTCCGCGCCCTCGGCTACGCCGCCGAGACCGACCCCAAGGGCAATCTGCTCGTCCCGCTCGGACCCGACCCGAGGATCGTCGTCACCGCCCACCTGGACGAAATCGCGATGATCGTGCGCGGTATGGACCCCGAGGGCGGCATCCTGGTCGCCCCCATGGGCGGGCTGCACCCCTGGAAGTTGGGCGAAGGGCCCGTCGAGGTGATGTCGCCCGAAGGCGGCATCGCGGGCATCCTCTCGTTCGGCTCGATCCACTCGGAAGACCCCGCCAGCGCGGCGCGCTCGGTCGAGGCGAGCGGCCTGGGCTGGGGCAATGCGAAGGTGCTCACGGGCTACAACCTGCGCCAACTCATCGGCGCGGGCGTGCGGCCCGGGACGCGCGTGGCGTTGGGGCGCAGCCGCCGCACCTTGACCCCGCTTGGCAATTCGTTGGTCTCGGGGCCGTTCCTCGACGACCGCGCCGACCTGGCGGCCATGTTGCTTGCCTTGGGCGCGTTGCGCGGGCAGGAGCTTCCCGTCCTGTTTGCGGCGACCGTGGCCGAGGAAGTGGGCGGCGAGGGGGCGCAGTACCTGATGCACCGGCTCCAGCCGGACGTGTGCATCGCGCTCGAACTCGCGCCGCTCGTGCCCGACGCGCCGATCACGCTCGACGCCACGCCGGCCCTATGGGTGTCCGATTCGTTCGCGGCGATCCGCCCGTCGGACATCCGCTTGGTGGAGGCCGCCGCCCGCGAAGCGGGAACGGGGCTGCAATTCCAAGCGCTCTCGCGAGGAGGCAGCGACGCCTCGTGTGCGGCAGCGCGCGGTCTTTGCGCCCGCCCGATCACCCTCGGGATCCCGATGGAGAACAGCCACGGCTGCGAGATCATGCACGCCGATGCCGTAGACGCCCTCGCTCGGCTGACCGTGGCATTGCTCGGGGTGGTGCTTGGTGATGTTCGGTGATGTTCGGTAATGTTTGGTGAGGTTTGGTGAGGTTTGGTGAGGCTCGGTGAAGCTCGGTGGAGTTCCGTTGGATCAGGTCCCCTCGCCCGGATACGGCTTGCCTCCGATCAACACGCCCACGCAACGCGTCTGGTACTCGAACGGGTCGCCGTCGAACATCGCGATGTCGGCATCCCGGCCGGGTTGCAGGCTGCCGATGCGGTCGGAGAGGCCGAGGATTTCGGCCGCGCCAAGCGTGATCGAGCGCAACGATGGCTCGAAAGGCAGCCCGTTCGCCGCCGCCATAGCCGCCTCGAACAGCACCACGCGCGTCTTGGGCACGTAGCCCTCGAACCCGCTTTGAATCGCGAAGGGGATCCCCGCTTCGTGCAGCACCTTGGCCGTGTCCAACCGCAGTTCGCGCGCGTCCCCATCGGGCCGGAACATCGTCGGGTGGAGCAGCACGGGTACCTTGGCCGCCTTGATCTCGTTCAGCACGAGATACGCCTCGCTCGCGCCGTCGAGCCAGATGCGTATCCCGAACTCCTCGCCCAGCCGCAA
>JACFNW010000387.1:1727-2905 GCA_019454665.1 Fimbriimonadaceae bacterium
GCCAGCAGGATGTCTTGAGCCTTGTGCGCCGTCACCAACAACGGCACCTCCCCGGCGAGGACGCGTGCGAGGGCCTCGTTCCTCAGGTTCGCTGGGCCACCCGGCTTGGCATCTCGAACATCGGTGAGCGTCTGCCGCAGCAGGGCCATCTGCTTGGCGCGGGTCCCTGGGTTGGGCGAGCCGAGGGCATCGGGACCAAGCGTGGCCGAAATCGCCGTGCCCGCCTTGAGCAGCACCTCGCGAGCTGTGCCATCTGAAGTCTTGAACACGGCCGTCTGACCGCTGATCAACATGCCCGGAATGTGCCCCGAATGGACCGTCGTCACGCCGAACGAGCGCAAGTATCGGATGAGCGGCTCGCTCGGGTTGTAGGCGTCCTCGGCCCGCAGCTCGGGCTGCATGGCGCTGGAGCGCTCGATCTGGTCCTGGTCGTGGCCGGGGACGTTCAGCATGCCCGAAACACCCACCGACGCCCGCACATCCACCAAGCCCGGTGTCGCGACCTTGCACGTCAGGACTTCGGCACCTTCGGGGACCTTCACTTCGGAGGCTGCCCCGACCGCAACGATCTTGCCCTCGCGCACCACGACCACCCCGTTCGCGATCATCGGACCCGAAACGGGATAGAGTTGCTCGGCGCGGATGGCGACGACTTGGCAGGCCGCCAACGTGGGCAGCAACAACGGAATCCAGGAGAGTCGTTTCATGGCTAGTCGGCCTCCGCGCAGCACAGGTGGATCGTGCCGTTGCCCCTTGAGCCCTCGCCCCCTAGGGCGAACTTCCGGTCGGCGGGGTCCCCGAAATCGAACACCTTGTGCCCTTCGATGTACGTCTGTTGCACGCGCGTGTACACGCTGAAGGGGTCGCCGTCAAGCACGATGAAGTCGGCGTCTTTGCCGGGCCTCAGCGAACCGATGCGGTGGTCGAGTTCGATGTGCTTCGCGGGGTTGAGCGTCAGGGACCTCAGCGCCTCGTCGCGCGGCAAGCCGTATCGCATGGCCATCGCGGCGTTGCGGATGAAGAACCGCGAATCGGTGATGCCGTCGTCGGTGTTGAAGCCGACCGAGACGCCCGCCCGCGCGAGTTCGGCGGCGTTGCCGAAGTCCACGTTCACGGCCTCCAGTTTGCCGCCCGGCGCGTCCACATAGGTCAGGCTGCAAGGGACGCCCGCCTTGGCG
>JACFNW010000388.1 GCA_019454665.1 Fimbriimonadaceae bacterium
GAATGTTGAAGGTGACGATGAGGTCGGCTTCGCATCGGATTGCTGCGGCGAGCACGTGGCGGTCCTTGGGACTGATCGTAAGACCATCCTCGTAAGGCTGGTAGCGGGTCACCATCGCTTCAGGAAAGTGCCGGGCGACCTCGTGCCGCCAAGAATCGGCGCGTTCCTGTCGAAACCCGATCTTGAGGACCTGATTGCGTCTCACCTCGTCGAGGATCGCCTCGGTCCACTGGGGCCTGTACAGCCGTGGAGGCTCGGCTAGCCGCAGGAGCAGATCGCACAAGGACGGAGGGATGAGGGCACACGCGTCCAGCACGACTTTGAAGTTGCCGCTAGTCATCCCCGACGTTGTCCTCAATCCCGCCGGTTTCGTCGTAGAGTCCGTCGTCGCTGATTTGGTCGAACAGGCGGCCGAGAGCTTCGCGCCGCTGTCGGTCGCGCACCGACTGATACGCGCGGACGTCGCTCAGCCTCACACGACGGTGCGAGCCAACCATGTGATAGGGGATCTTGCCGTCCTTGAGAAGGCCGACAAGGTGGGGCCTTGAGACGCCGAGCAACTCGGCCGCAGACTTCGTGGTCAGCGTCTCGTTCTCCGGCAAGAGCACGATGACTTGACGCCGGCGCATCGAATCCACCACCCGCAGCAGAAGGTGAAAGATCGGGTCGGGCAAAGGCACCTCGAAGCCCTCCCGTCCGCGTAGGCACGGGCGCTCGTCCAAAAGCTTCGAGAGTTGCTCGACCTCGGTTGGTGTCAGCTCGGACAGATCAATCCTGTCAATGGAAAGCGCCATAGCCCATTATGGGCATCAAGTGAAATAAAAGCAATATCTGAAACAAGTCGAAACACCTGATGAGGCCAAAGACCACGACGACAGCGGCGTGCGAGACGACCAGGGAAACCAGGCGCAAGAACGCCCGAGGGGGGAGGGGGGGGACGAAGGGCTCGAGCTGCAACCAAGGGGAGAGCAAATGCTGCAGGAAGCCCTTCACCCGATATGATACACCCTTTCGGACCGAAGAGCAACCCGAACCTTGCCGTTTTTTCGCAATTCCCTTGCGCAGGCCGCGGCGAGTTCCCTCCGAGCAGGAACGCCGACCCCGAACGAACCGTTATACTAACCGGCACAGCCCCATTCGTTGGAGCACTCGAACATGCAGAAAAGACAGACCCCGCTTGTGTTGGTCGCCATCCTCGTGATCATGCTGGGAGGCATCGGCCTGCTCAGCGCAGGCAAGAAGGACGACGGCCACAACCACGAACAGCCCCAGGCCAGCAACGACGCCGTCGGGCAGAAGCGTGCCGCACCGACCAAGGAGGCCGTCGCCAAGTCGCTCGAAAAGAAGGACGGCCCCGGCCAGCCGCCCGACGAGGCCGCGATGAAGACCAATCGGCCCTCCATCCTCAAGCAGCAGTTCGGCAACGTCAAGCCCACGATCAACGAAGCGTCCACCACCAACCAGTGGTACACGGGCAAATCGCACCTCGAAAAAGACGAGGCCAAGTAACGGGCATGGGGTGAGCGACCCGGACCCCCTGCTCCCCGCTATCGAACGGCTTTCGGGCCAGATCGAACGCCTGAACACGCTTCTGGAAAAGCAGAACCGCCGTCTGGGCTGGCAGGGCAGCCTGCGCGCCGGGTTGCTCATCGGGCTGGGAAGCGTGGTCGGCGCAACGGTCTTGGTGTCCCTCTTGGCGCTCTTCCTGCGCCCGTTCGCCAACGTCGAGTTCTTCCGTCCCTACGTCGAGCAGACGATCAAGGACCTGGAACGCGACCGCGAACGATAGCGGTCACTGGCACTGGGCGCACAACCCCACCACCTCGACGTGAACCGTCTTCGGAACGAAGCCCCCCTGTTTGGCACGTCCGACCAAGGTTTCGGCTTCGGCGTGCGCCATAGCGACCTCGACGACCTTGCCGCACTCTTGGCAGACCCAGTGCTGCACCTGATCCTGATGCTCGTGGAACTGGCGACAGGCCGTGAAGCCATCGAGGACGCCGATCCGGTGGACCAGTCCGAGTTCGCTCAGCGTGGTGAGGATGCGGTATACGCTCGCCACGTCAATGTGCGCCCCGTCCTTGGTGATGCGTTCGTGCAAGCCGTAGGCGGTCAGGCACTGGTCCGAATTCGCCAACGCCCGCAAGACCAACATCCGCGGCGTGGTGATGCGCAAGCCGCTGTGGCGCAACGAGGCCACGGCATGAGCGATGTAGCTGTCCGGGCCCGCCGAAGCGCGGTTTTTGGGGTTTGTTTGCCCTGCTGGGTGTGCCACGACGATAGGGATTGTACAGTCCTACGGAGCCGCCTGCTGGACTCAAAGCCCAGCGAATCGTTCATTTTCGTGGTTTCCCCCTTCACAGGGCGAAATCTTTGTGCTATGCTGACTGGCGAACCTAGACTCGGTGGAGGACCGTATGTGGCTCCCCGGAAGGAGAAGCAGACGATGCAGTTTTACAATCTGAAGACGCGTTCTCATGTTGATGTGCCGGAAAGCGCCATCAAGAAGACCAAGATGGTCCGCAAGACCAAGTCGGGCGAACAGACGCGCTACGCGCTGATGGCCGAGCACGGCGGTGCGAAGCTCTACAAGTTCGTCAACGAAGCCACCTACAAGGCCACCAAAGCCGAAGAGGTCTGAACCAGACGCTTCGGTTTCGGAGTTGATCCGGGTTTGCCGCTCGGCGGTAAACCCGGTTTTGTTTTTTTCGAGGTGACTACTCCCACTCGATCGTCGCCGGCGGCTTGCTGGTGAGGTCGTACAGCACGCGGTTCACGCCCGGCACCTCGTTCACGATCCGCGTGGCGATGTGCTCCAAAACGTCGAACGGAATAGGGGCGGCCGTCGCCGTCATGGCGTCCTCGCTCTGCACCGCTCGTAGAATGATCGGATTCTCGTA
>JACFNW010000389.1 GCA_019454665.1 Fimbriimonadaceae bacterium
AGGCGCAACGTGTGTTTTCCGTGTACTTTGCGTCGTCGTAGTCGGGGACGCGGTTTTTGTCGAGCACCACGTTCTCCAGGACCGAGCCGAATCTGATGGCGTTCCAAATCTGCGGCTCGCCCTCGGCGCTCAGCTTGATGCACTTGGCGTAGCAGCCACCTTCGAAGTTGAACACACCGTTGTCGGTCCAGCCGTGCTCGTCGTCGCCGATCAGGGCTCGGTGGGGATCGGCGGAAAGCGTGGTCTTGCCTGTGCCCGAAAGACCGAAAAACAAGGCGACGTCGCCCTCCTCGCCCACGTTGGCCGAGCAGTGCATGCTCAGCACGTTCTTCAGGGGCAGCAGATAGTTGAGAATGGTGAAGACGCTCTTCTTCATCTCGCCAGCGTACTGGGTGCCCATGATCAGCACCTGCTTCTCGGCGAAGTCGAGGGCGATGACAGCCTCGCTGCGCGTGCCATCGGTTGCGGGGTCGGCGAGCAGCGTGCAGGCGTTGACGATGGTCCACTCGGGCTCGTAGGTGGCGAGTTCCTCGGCCGACGGCCGGATGAGCAATTGCTTCACGAACAGGGCGTGCCAGGCCTTTTCGGTGACGAATCGAACGCGGATGCGGTGGTCGGGGTCCGCGCCTGCGTAGGTGTCGACGACGAAAGCCTCGCGGCCCTTGTAGTGCTCGGCGACTTTGCCTCGGAGCTTGGCGAACGTCGCGGGGTCCATGGCAGCGTTGTTGTCCCACCAGATGTGCGGTTCGCTGCCAGGCTCTCGGACGGTGTACTTGTCCTTCGGGGTGCGACCGGTGTACTTGCCCGTTCGCGCGACCAGGGCGCCGTTGGCGGCAAGGGTTCCTTCGCCAGCCGCGATCGCCCGCTCGATGAGTTCGGCGGTGGGCGAATTGCGGTGGACGGGAGTGCACAGGGAGAGTTGGACGGGCTCGTTCGACGCTGAAGACATCCGCAGAAGACTCCTCCCGGATAGAATGAGGATCGCATGCGATCGGCCCGGGATAAAGGCATGATACCTTTGGACCGGCCGGAGCTTCAGGGACCGAGGAACCATGAACGAACTCACGTACGCGCTCTTGCCCGCCTATGCCGTCGAAGCCCGACTGCCCAGTCTGCCCGGTTGGGGGACGCATCAGGGAGCGCTGGTGAAGACGTTCGAGTTCGCGGACTACCTGGCTGGCGCATCGTTTGCCTCGGCGGTCGCGTGGGTGGCCGAGCAGCTCAACCACCATCCGGACCTGCTGATCGGCTACCGACGGGTGACGGTGTCCACGATTACTCACGACTCGGGCGGCCTCACCGCCTTCGACTTCGAGCTGGCCGAACGCATCGAACGCTTGCGCGGTCCTGTATCATAAGAGTGAGGACGCTATGCCGAAGAACCTGTTGATCCGCGTTGGTGTGCTGGTGATTGTGGCTTCCGCGCTCATGTACCTGGGCGCGATCGGGCTGAACTACATCAAGGACCTGCTGCCGTGGATCGGCGGGGGAGGAGTGGCGTTGCTGATCGTGGGCGTTTTGATGGAGGCCCAGAAGGCGAAGCAGGCGCCCTCGGCCCTGGATGGCTCGACCGGGGTCAAGGTGCCCAAAGCCAACGAACCCGTGCACGAGGAAGACGCCGTCCGCTGACCGGGATTGCGGTGAGCGGTTGGCGGTTGGCGGGTGCCACGGGTTCCCGACCGCCGCCGCTCCGGGCCTTGCCGAAACGATTGGCTCGGTCTGAACCCGTGAATCTGCGGCCCCATCACGAGTTACCGCCCGCGCAAGGCCATATTCGGCGTTCAACCTCGGGGGCTGGGAACTCGTGGCACCCGCCGTTAGCATAAGCAAAGGCTTGGCCGGTCTCATGAAGTTCAACCTGCGGGGAGCAAGTTCTGGCCCAAGCTCAACAGCGCCTCGGCTTGGACCAACGTCGGCGCGTCGGCCACCACACGCACCACGCCCCGCTCGGTCTTGGAGCCCCGAATCCACAAGAAGCCTCGGCCCTTGGGCGATTCCAGGCGCACCTTCCACCCATAGCTCTTCCCGCGCGGCCGATCGCGGCCGACGTAGCGCGTGTACGAGTAGTGGAACGAGAACATGCTCCAATCCCGGGCGAGGAACCGAACGAACATCTGGGGGAAGCGGGCTTCCAGCCGGTCCACCACGTCCTCCCAATCGCCGGGCGCTTCGCCCTTTGCGGCCAGCGTCCGCTGGGTGGGCAAGAGGTCCACAAAGCCGATCAAGCCCGTACCGAGTTGGCCCTTCAAGGCATCGGCAGCGATGGCCCTCAATCCATCGTCGGCGCAAGCCAACAGCGCGCCGGCACCCACCAGCGAACCGTCGCGGCACGTGGTGCCCGCAAAGATCGTGCCTCCGTTTGGGCCCTCGACGCCCACCACGGTGCGGTAGCCCAGGGCGTCCAGGTCGCGCATCTTGGTCACGACGTTGATCTCGCCCGTCTCCACCTCGTGAACCTCGGCACCGAACTGGTCGGCGATGGCGTGGACTCGGTAGGAGGTTGCATCGGAGGCGACGACGGCGGGAGGACGCGTGTCGCCCGCCCGCCGATGCAGGCTGAGCGCGATCGCCACGTTGACCGCGGCCGCCATTTGGGGCGAGGGAATCGCCGCCTTTCCCGCACCGTCTACGTAGGTGAGGTTGCCCCGGTCGGCGTCGAAGTCGTAGGCGAGGCCGAACAGCGCCCCTTCTTCGCGAACGCGCGCGGCCAGCGGCTCCAACACATGGGAGCCGTCGGGCAGCGAGGATTCGACGTCAATCACGTGGCCGGGCTGGCCGGGCTCGTCGTTCAGGACGACGGGGGTCACGCCCAGGCGTTCGAAGACCCGCGAGGCGATGCCGCATGCCGCGCCGCCATTGGGGTCGAGGACCACCTTGACGTTGTGAACGTCCGTGTTGTA
>JACFNW010000390.1:0-2271 GCA_019454665.1 Fimbriimonadaceae bacterium
CCCCCTCCCTCGGAATGATCGTGTCTGAGGGAGGGGGCAGGGGGAGGGAGCCCGACCTCGACAGGGTTCAGGATTCCCGCCAACTCCTCGACTCCGGGGTGCCACGGTCTGACCGGGCCTATTCCTCGCGCATGAGCACGCTGTTCCTTCCCGGCAGACCGTGCTCCTCTCGCTGGAAGACCGCCGGCCCTTCACGAGTTGCGACCCCGCGAACGGCTGGTTCGCGATGGTGCGCCTCAAGGGGTCGGGAACGTCGTGGCACCCGAAGGGCATCCCCGACGCGCCGACCACCTGCAGAGCCTGCTCTCACTCGCTCGTCAGGCGGCGGAACTTGACTTCGCAGACCGTCCAGCCCAGCACCTCGGACATCTTGAACTTGCCGCCCAAGGCACGCGAGAGGTTCTCGACGATCTGCAGGCCCAGGTGGCTCTGCATCGCCACATCGAATCCAGAGGGCAAAGGGTCGCCCGAGTTGGAAACCCACAGGCCGATCGAGCCATCCTGATCCTCGACGGTCACGTGGATCTCGCCGTTGTCGCTGTGCTTGAACCCGTGCTCCACCGCGTTTTGAATGAGCTCGTTCAAGACGAGGGCGACCTGCGTCGCCTGGGTCATGTTCAGGTGGACGTCGTCCCCGCGCACGTCGAACACGATCTGCTTTCCAGGCGGAAGGAACGACTGCCGGACGTACTCGACCAGCGCCTCGGCGATGGTGCGGACGCCCACGTGGTCCAGGTCCTCGCGGCTGAGCAGGTCGTGGACGGCGGCGATGGCCAGGATGCGCGCCAGGGAATCGGTGAGCGCCTCTTCCAGGGTCTTGTAGTGGCTCTGCCGCAACTGCAACCGCAGCAGCGAAGCCACCTGCTGCAGGTTGTTCTTCACGCGGTGGTGCATCTCCTGCATCAGCGTGTTGCGGACTTGCAGCTTGGCGTGCTCGATGCTCACAGCCGCCTGTTGCGCCAGCGTCTCCAGGGCCTTGATCTCGTCCGGCAGAAACTCGTGCGGCTCGCTGGTGTAACACGACATCACGCCTACGGGCCGATCCTGGATGATCAGGGGAACGCAGATCATGCTGCGCAAGCCTTGCTCGATGGCTAGGTCGTGCCCGATGTATTCCTCGCTCGCCGCAACGTCGGGGACGATCACGCAGCGGTTCTCGGCGATGGCGCGACCAGCGATGGACTCGCCCAGCTTGATGGCAGGTTTGCGTTGGTAGGCCTTGGCCGGCGCTTGGGTCGCGCGCAACACCAGTTCGTTGCGCTCGGGGTCGAGCAGACGCACCGTACAGACCTTGTAGTTGAACTGCTTGGCCGTGATGTTGACCAGCAGTTGGAGGATTTCCTCCAGGTAAGGGCTCTGGCCGAGCGTCTTGGCCACCTCGCTCAGGGCGCCCAGACGGTTGATCTGGGTGCCAGCCAGATAGGCCGAGCGAAACGTCGCCCACCGCAACGTGGCGATTTGGGCATAAGCCGCCAGCGCCCGGCGGTCGGCTTCCTTGAACGTGCGCGGCTGATCGTAAACTAAGAACAGGACGCCCAGCGGTTCGTTGCGTTCGATCAGGGGCAACGCGGCGACGGCCTGGCACGCGCGGTGCTCCAACCCGGGGTAGTGGACGAACGCGGGGTCGCTCGTCGCGTCCTTCTCGATGAACGTTGGAGATGCCGAATCCAGCGCCCGACCGCAAAGGCCCTTCCCTTTGCCCATGCGCATCACGTTGATCAGATGCGGGCTGTCGGTGCTGGCCTTGAGCGCGAGCGTCTCCGGCTCGACCGACATGATGTCGGCGGACGACGCCCCGGCGAGACTCTTGAGACGCTGCGCCAGCGAGGCGAGGAGCTCGTCTTCGGAACTCGAGTCGCTCCCCGTTCGCAGGATGCTGAGGAGCGGGGCGCCGGTTTGGTCCAAGTTGGCGGTCGGCATCGTGACGGTGCTCCGAAGGTACCCCGCGCCGAGGTCGTCCACTGGCGACATGCCCAGCCTAAGCCTCGGGCCCGATGGCCGTGGTCGTGATCTTGTCCTCGGCCAGCGTGGCCGCCGCATACCGCACGATGTCGTCGTTGGTCACGGCTTCGATCTTGGCGACGGTCTCTTCGATGGGAATCTCGCGGCGGTGGTAGATCTCGCTGCGCGCCATCCGCATCATGCGCGTGCTGGTGCCTTCCAGCGCCATGACCATCGTGCCCTTGAGGTTGGTCTTCGTCCGCTCGATCTCGTCCTTGGCCAGTCCTTCGCGGCGCACCTTGGCGAACTCGGCTTGGACGAGTTCCTGCA
>JACFNW010000390.1:2281-2899 GCA_019454665.1 Fimbriimonadaceae bacterium
GCCGTATACGCCACGTTGTAGCTGCCGATGGCATAGGCGAGGCCGCGCTTTTCTCGGATCTCCTGGAACAAGCGGCTGCTCATGCTGCCGCCCAACGCATTGTCCAATACGCTTGCCGTGTACAGGTCGTCGTGGTAGAGCGAAACGCCGTCGGCCCCGATGCAGAAGTGGACCTGTTCCACGTCTTGGGCAACGTAGCGCAGCCCTTGCGCCGACGCTGGTGCTTCGAGTGTCGCGTTTTCGGCACCACCGGGGATCGCTCCTAGGGCGGCATCGGCGATGTCCACCACTTGCTGAGGATCCACGTTGCCGCTCACGGCCAGCACGATGTTCTCGGCTCGGTAGCGGCGGGCGATGTAGCTCAGCAGGTGGTCGCGTTTGAACGAACTCACCGACTCCTTGGTGCCGATCACGGGCTTGCCGAGCGGGTGATCGCCCCACCGGTACGAGTAGTGCAGCTCGTGCACGTGGTCGCCGGGTTCGTCCTCGCTGCGCTTGATCTCCTCCAGCACCACACCTTCCTCGCGCTCGAGTTCGTCCTCGTCGAACAGCGACTCGGTCATCATATCGGCCAGCACGTCCACGGCGTTGGCCACGTCCTCTCGCAACACGCGGCAG
>JACFNW010000391.1:0-1419 GCA_019454665.1 Fimbriimonadaceae bacterium
CGGCTCGCTTAGACAAGTCGCCCGTGAAGACCCGCCGCCTCCAGAACCGAGGCATCCGCTGGCGAGAGGGGGCGGATGGAGCCCAAACTCCGCGCCAGCCACAGCACCCGGGCCACACGCTCCAGTGATTCCATGCGGTCGCACGCGTCCGGAAGGTCGCGGCCGAGCGTCGCCGCCCCGTGGTGGCTGAGCAGAAACGTCTTGTGCCCGGCGAGGAAGGGCTCCAAGCGGTCGGGGACTTCCTCGGTTCCGGGCGTCGAGTAGGGGACCAGCGGCACCGGCCCCAGCACCAGATCGGCCTCTGGCATCACCCCGGTGGGGATCGTCTCGCCCACCAGCGTGAGAGCCGTCGCGACCGGCGGGTGGGCGTGCACCACGGCCGCGCAGTCCGCTCGCCTGGCGTAGCACCGCAGGTGGAGCTTGATTTCGGAACTGGGAACGCCGCCGTGGACGGGCGTGCCGTCCGGGCGGATGACGACCAGATCGCCCACCCGAAGGTGGCCCTTGGACAGTCCGCTGGGCGTGCAAAGGATGCGGTCGTGATCGAGCCGGACGCTGAGGTTGCCCTCGCATGCCCCGATCAGCCCCCGCTCCCAAAGGCGGCGGCCCATTTCGACCATCAACGCGCGGATCGAGGCTTCGGTCATCCACCCCGATTGTATTCGCTCGTTCGCTCGGCAGCGTGGGCCGACATCCGGACGAAGAATTCATGATTTGGACGTGTCAAATCGCGATCTTCCTGATATAAAGATTTCACGCATCCGCACAGTGTCGGCCCCGTGGTTGGAGGATCGGCATGCGAGAGGCGACACGAGGAAGGAGGATCCTCACACATGAAGCATCGTTGGATTGGTTCGTGCCTACTGGGCACACTCGTCGTTGGTTCGGGTTCGTCGGCCTTTGCGGCCATCACCCACGTCACGGATTCCCGCGTTCAGGGCTTCTTCAGCACGCAGAACGGCGGTTTCTTCTTGAGCGACCCGTTGGGCCAGCCCGGTGTGGTGCCGCCCCCGGTCGGCGCTGCCGCCATCGCGGGCGCGAACGGCGCGCAGTGGGTGCCGTTCACCTTCCCCGGTTCGCGCGTCTACAACGGCATCGACAATGCGGCGATCGGCGCGCGCACCTCGACCTTCACCGCTATCACGGGCGGGTTCTTTGTGGCGAACGCGGCCCGCGTGAGCAGCACGTTCATCGCGGTGCCCCAGACGTCGTTCTTGGTTCAAGAAGCCGGTGCGGTGGGAGTCGCGTTCACGCAACTCAACTTCAGCATAGACTACAACGTGAACGCGGCCGGCGTGCTCGGGGCGAACCAAACGGCCCGCTATCGCGCGTTCGGGAACATCTTGGCGGGCGGCTACGCTCGGTTCCAGGCGCACTTCACCTATTGGGATGTGGGTGCCAACGCCCAACTGGGGCAGT
>JACFNW010000391.1:1519-2892 GCA_019454665.1 Fimbriimonadaceae bacterium
TTCCAGGCGCACTTCACCTATTGGGATGTGGGTGCCAACGCCCAACTGGGGCAGTTGAACCTGGATACCGGCGTCATCAATGCGGCCGGGGCGTTCAACCGCAATCTGGTGGACAACCAGTTCGTGAACGGCATGGCTGGCGCGGGAACGTTGCGCATCAACGGCTGGATGAAGTGGGAAGGCGACCCCATGGAGATCCACGTGGATTCCGACCCCGTTCCCGAGCCCGCCACGCTGGCGGCACTCGGCTTGGGCCTCCTCGCGCTGGCGCGAAGACGCCGCTGAGAGATCATCCGATCCCGATCTCGCCCCGGACGCGCGCTCGTCCGGGGTTTCGCCGTTTATTGGCCGACGGCGTCGCTCGGGTCTTGACATTTCCCGAACATGACAGTATTCTAAACACTTCAAGTACCGTTTGCGGCGGTAATTGAATCAGAAGAGGTTCCACGAGGAACCCAATGGAGTAGGAACGCGCGGATCAGGACAGCGGCTTCATGCCTCGCGGCCATCGCGACGGCGGCTTCGGCCACCTCTCAGTTTGTCATCATGCCGGACAGCACCAACAACCGATTGGTGGTGTTCAGCGACCAAGACGGATCTCTGCTGAACTCCAACCTGTTCGGGCTCGCCGGCGGGACGCCCATCCACGCGATGCAGGTCGGCGGCGAAATCTGGGTCTCGGAACAGGTCGGCGACCGGGTCGGCAGATGGTCCTTCACGGGAACGGCGCTCGGCGCGCTGGGCGGCGGAGCGACCGGGGGCCTGGACAACGTGAGGGGCATGGGCCGAGTCGGAAACACGGTTTACGTGACGAACGCGGGCACGGCGAACACCGCGCCAGTGGCGGCCGTGGTCATGTACAACGTTGACGGAACGCACCTGGGGAACTTCGGGACGACGGGACTTGCACCCAGCCCGTTCGGCGTTCTCGAGCACAACGGCGATTTGCTGATCTCGTCGTCGTCGGCCAACGACGACATCCACCGCTTCACGCTGGCAGGGTCGAGCCTTGGCACCTTCCACAACTCGACCTCGCTGAACTTTGCCGAACAGATGGCCTATGCAACCAACGGCGACATCCTGGTTGCCGGGTTCAGCTCGAACAACATCGTGCGATTGAATCCGCTGACCGGAGACGTGGTCAGCACGTTCAGCGCCTCGGGCGCGCGAGGCGTCTTCCAACTCGGCAACGGCAACATCCTGTGGACCAACGGCAGCGGTGCCCATGTTTACGACGTGGGAACCGCCAGCAGCACTCAGGTCTATTCGGGAGGCGGCAGGTATCTGGACCACTACGACGCCGTGCCCGAGCCCGCCTCGCTCGCTGCGCTCGGTTTCGGTCTCCTCGCATTGGCGCGTAGACGCCGACGCTA
>JACFNW010000392.1 GCA_019454665.1 Fimbriimonadaceae bacterium
CTCGCGGGGCAGCAAGCCCGAGCCCCTCTAGGCCTCGGTGGAGACCATGGGCTCGACGCCCACGGGCTTGTCCACGACCTGTGTGTACACGGCGCGGATGACCTCGTCCGGGGTGGTCCAGCCATTGACGACTTTCATCACGCCGTCTTCGAGCATCGTGCGGTAGCCCTGTTCGCGAGCGGCGCGCAGAATGCTGTCCATCGAGGTCGTGTCGGCGATCGCCTGGCGCAAGGCATGGGTGCCCATGATCAGCTCGAACACGCCCGTTCGGCCCTTGTAGCCCGTACCGCGGCACGCATCGCAGCCGACGCCCTTCATGAACTTGCCACCCGCCAAGTGGCCCTCTTTGAGCCTGAGCATCGCGATCTCGTCCTCGGTGGGCTTATAGGGCTGGCGACAGCGGCCGCAGACCAAGCGCACCAAGCGTTGACCAAGAATCGCCACGACCGTGCTGGCGATCAGGAACCGCTCCGCCTTCATGTCCAACATGCGGCTGATCGTCTCGACGGCGTTGTTCGTGTGGAGCGTCGTGAGCACCAAGTGGCCGGTGAGGGCGGCTTGGATGCCGATGTTGAGCGATTCGGCATCGCGCATTTCGCCGACCATCATCACGTCCGGGTCTTGCCGCAAGAACGAGCGCATGACCTTGGGAAACGTGAGCCGCTCGGTGACCTGCACCTGGGCGATGTTCTTTTCGAATTCGTACTCGACGGGGTCTTCGACCGTGACGATGTTGCGCGTCTTCGAATCGAGTTGGTTGATCGAGGCGTAGAGCGTGGACGTCTTACCGGAACCCGTCGGACCCGTAACGATGATCATGCCGTAGGGCATCTGGATGGCGCGCATCCAGTTCTTGAGCATATCCGCGGGCATGCCCAGCTTGGGGAGTTCGACCTTCATCGCCACGGGGTCGAGCAAGCGCAAGACCATCTTCTCGCCGTTCAAGGCGGGCACGCACGAGGCGCGGGCGCTGAGCCGGCGTCCCCCGTATTCCATGTCGATGCGTCCATCCTGCGGTTCGCGCATTTCGTCAATGCGCATGCCTGCGGCGAGCTTGAGACGGGTCAACACGTTCTGGGCTTGCTCGGGAGGCAATTGGCCCGCATCCTGCAAGATGCCGTCCTGACGGAAGCGGATGCGGAGTTGGTTGCGTTCGGGCTGCAGGTGGATGTCGCTGGCATCCGTATCGAGCGCGTTCGTGAAGATGCTGTCCACAATGCCGACGGCCAGGGACATCTCTTCGCCGCCCATCTCGCGGACGGTCCCGGATTCGCGGAGAATGAGCCGAAAGCGCTTGCCGAAACTGGGCGTGCCCGTGTAGGAGGATGACATCGGCTATCCGTTCGCCGGTCGGTCCTTCGTCTCCTGCTCAGCCCTGCGACCAGCAACGGGAGTCTTGCGCGATGCGCCACGAACGTTGCGGGTTCGACTTCGACTGGAGGACGATCTCGAACAGGCTGTCGGTGGTTTGCACCTCGGCGGCGTTCCATCCGGTCGGCGGGTCGCCGACTTCGAGTTCGCCCACGGTCTTTGCCCAACGACCGTGCTTGCCCCGAAAGGTGCGTTGGGCGTAGTAGAGCGTGTGCAGGTAGTCGCGCGCTGGCAGGTCGGGGTCGGGCCGGAAGGCGTCCTCGCCGGGTTCTTTCGCACTGAACTGCACGAAGCCCCACCGCTCGGGCCGGTGCATGTCTATGACGCCTTGCGGGGACCACACCCAGTTGTGTTCGGGCTTGTTGGGCACCTTGCGCGTCTTGCCGTCCACGACCTCGACGTCCCATTCGACCCGCGAGAAGTTCACGCGCCACTGGTCGCCGGGCTTGGGCGGCGAGCCGCCGGGGGCGCATTCTTTGAGCACCGACCACGGGAACGCGATCTCGACCGTCCAGCCCTCGTCGGTGTCGGAAGGGTCGTTGAGCGTCCCGCGCACGTGGACCGCAGAGCGAAGCCCCGGAATCTCCCACGCGTTCATCGCCGGCCCACCATCGCGGTAGGGTCGCGGCAGGAACAGGTCCCACGTCGTGTTCAAGGCGTTCATCTCGAACTCGTAGTAGCGGTGGTTGTCGCCGTCGGGATCGATGAACACCTCGAAGTCGTTGTCATGGAAGATGACCGAGTCGTGCTGGGTCAGGGTCGCCCAGACGTTCGGTTCCTCCATCTCGGCGGCGACATAGAAGAACTCGTCGTCCCAGAGCATCTTTGCCCGCGTCAGGAACCGGGGTTTGGGCTTCTTATCGCCTTCGATATCCACGAACGCATCGGTCCACGGCGCGGCGGCCCACGCGCCTTCGTTCAGCTTGCCATCGAAGCGGACGGGCTCGGTGGCGCGGGTGCACACGTAGCCCCGCGGCGGCACGGAAAAGTCGGGTTGGATCATGGCCATCGCAGCGGCGAGCGCGATCATTGGGGGAGTGTACACCGCCCGCGCCTAAGGGCTCGGATGGCGGAACTCGGCGGAGTAGCGACCCGTGGCGAAGTGCTCCAACTGCCGCTCGATGTCGGTCAGCAGCGAACTCGCGCCGAGCCGGAACAGCTTGGGCTCGAGCCACGCATCGCCCAGTTCCTCCTTCATCAGGATGAGCCAATCGAGCGATTGCTTGGCCGTCCGGATGCCGCCCGCCGGCTTGAAGCCGACCCGGAATCCCGTGCGCTCGCCGAACTCGCGGATGGCGCGCACCATCGTCAGTCCAACCGGCAGGGTCGCGTTGACGGGCTCCTTGCCCGTGGAAGTCTTGATGAAGTCGGCACCCGCCATCATGCAGATCAGGCTGGCCCGCGCAACGTTGGTCAGGGTGCCCAATTCACCCGTGGCGAGGATCGTCTTGAGGTGGGCTTCGCCGCACGCCTCCCGCATCTGGCGCACCTCGTCGTAGAGCGTCTGCC
>JACFNW010000393.1:0-1928 GCA_019454665.1 Fimbriimonadaceae bacterium
TGCACTCGACCTGACCTTCCGGCTGAACGCGGAAGCCGGGACGTGGACGTTCATACCGCCAGGGCACATCGCCTTCGTATCGGGCTACCAACTCATCGGCTCGCCGACCCTGTATGCGAGCCAGCGGCTTCGAGCCCGTGTGACCGCATCCGCCTCGAACCCCGCTGCGGTCACGGCCAACCTCTACGTCTCTCGCTACCACGAAAACGACACCCTTGAGCGCATGAGGGGCGAGGCCGTCTCGCTCCTGCCCGGCGAGAGCCGCGAGATCGAGTGGACAGTGCCCGATTGCGACGGCTACCCCGTGGCCGAAGTCGGTCTGGAGACGTCGAGCACGCTCGACGAAGACCACACCGTCACGCTGGAATGGCTCGATTGGGATGGGACGCCGAACGTCACGCTTCGTCCTCGGCGGGGCCGCATGTGGGGCCGGGCTTGGGCCCCGTGTCTCGATCGGTTCCAACACGAGCGCGACGGCTACGGTCACCTGGTTCAGGACGAGGGTCGGGGGCTGTTGATCCAAGGAGGATCGGAGTGGACCCGCTACCGCTTCGAAGCCCACGCCACGCCGCACTTGGCGCATCAGATCGGGATCGCCGCAGCGGTCCAGGGCCTGCGGCGCTACTATGCGCTGGTCCTGAGCGAAGAAGGGCGTCTGCGCCTGATCAAGCAACTCTACGGCGAGACGACGCTCTGCGAAACGGTCGCCCCCTTCGAACTCTATCGCGGCTACGACTTCGCCCTTGAACTCGACGGGCCGCATTTGCGCGGGTACCTGGACGGGGCGCTCGTCTTGGAAACCACGGACAACGACCGACCCCTGCTGCACGGTGCGGTGGGCCTCCTGGTCGAGAGCGGCGCGATGGGGGTGGAGGACGAGGTGCGCGTGTCACCTCTGGCGAACTCATGAACGCCCTGATCGAAGCCGCCGAACGCAGTCGAAGGGGCCGCCTGCGGACGTTCGTCTCGGGTCCCGAGAGCGAGCCGGTGCGGCTGTTCGACCGATCGCGGCGATGCTCGCCCGGCGATTGGTTTGGCGAGCACGCAGGCAAGTGGCTGATCGCGGCGAGTTTGGCGGCCACCCGCGCCCAGGACGACGAACTCGCTGCTCGGGTGGTATCGGTGGCCGATTGGCTGTGCGACCAGCAAGATTCGAACGGCTATCTGGGAACGTACGACCCCGGCAGCCCGGCGCGGTTCGACCGGATGCGCGCACAAGGCGAACGGACGTGGGACCTTTGGAACGCCGCGTGCACGATGCTCGGGCTCACCGTGGCCTCGCAGCAGCTCGGGCGGACCCGCTGGCTGGATGCCGCGCACGGCATCGCCTCGCTCATCCACGTGGAGATATTCGATCGCGGGATGGACCCCGTCTTGCTGGGCAACCACGCGGGACTGTCGTCGTGCGCGATCTTGGAACCCCTCGCTCGGTTGGCCTCGCTGGGGAGCACCCGGGCCGCGCAGACGGCGACCTGGATCGTGGACCGGTTGGAGGGCGCCGAAGCCATTCGGTTGGTCTCGGCGCCCCTCGAAGGCGTGGATGCCGCGCGGATCGGAACGGGCAAGATCTACCAGTTGTGCTGGGTTTACCACGGGCTGGCGTTGCTCAGCGAGTCCACCGGGGACAGCCGGATGTTGCGTGCCGCGGAGCGGTTTTGGGCCAATGTCGCGGAGCACCACCTGACGCCGCTCGGCGGCCCCTGGGGCGGGATCGCGACCCACAAGGAGGTCTTCAACCCGCAAGGCTACTTCAACCCGTGCGGCCTAGTCGAGACGTGCTCGTCCCTGGCTTGGCTTCGGTTGAGTTTGGAGTTGGACCGTTTGACGGGTGGGCACGACGGAGCGTGTTCCTCCAAGTATCGGCAGGCGGCCGAGGTGACGGCGATGAACCAGTTGCTCGGCGCGGCGTTCCCGAACGGGCTGGACTG
>JACFNW010000393.1:1938-2871 GCA_019454665.1 Fimbriimonadaceae bacterium
CCTCGCTCGGTGGCCTACGATTGGGCTTGCTGCAAGTCGAGCGGGGCGTGGGGGCTGGAAGAGGCGGCGAGGTTGCTGACGCCCGACACCGACATGGCGGGAGACGTGCAGGTGTTGCGCGCGGCGGAGCACCTGGCCCACCACGAGCACGACGTCTTTCATCGCGAGTTCTTCGCGTTGCAGCGGGGGGCGACCGTGTACGCGATGGAGCCGCTCGACGGGTTCCAATTCGAGGCCACCATCCGCCTGCCCGTGCTCTTCCCGGGCTCGTACGTCCACGTGGACGGCGACCGCCTGGTGGTCACCGCTCCGGGCCACGAGCCGATCTGGTTCACGCCGTACCGCGACGCGGGACTGCAGCGCCCCGACCGTTGGCGCATCACGTGGGTGCCGGTGGTGTGGCAATGAGCGCAGCCTTCGGCGTCGCGGGACACGCTGGGGGCGACGTGCGCTCGGACTGCTTGGTGCGCGCGACGCTCGATGGCCTCGGCGCGTTCGAGTTGCGGAGCCCGGTCGCCCCGATGTATGGTCGACGGATTCGCGAGGTGGCTCGGCAGACGTTGGCCGAGTTCGGAGTTCCCGACGCCTCGCTCGACATCGACGATTCGGGTGCGCTCGACCACGTGTTGGCCGCGCGGATCGAAGCGGCCCTGTTTCGGGCCGGGGTGAGTATCGAGGAAGACGTTCGGCAGCCCTTAGCCTCCACGTCGTGGGGTGCTCCGGTGGTGTCCCGGCTCTACCTTCCGGGCGATACGCCCAAGTTGTTCCCCAACGCCAAGCTGTTCGGCACGGACGCCTTGATCTTCGACTTGGAGGATGCCGTCGCGCCTCAGGACAAGGACCAGGCGTTGATTCTGGTGCGCAGGACGCTGGACGTCATGGACTTCGGCGACTCGCAACGGTGGGTGCGGCTCAACGCCGATCGAGCCTTGG
>JACFNW010000394.1 GCA_019454665.1 Fimbriimonadaceae bacterium
GGATCAGGTAGCGCGCCTGCTGCGAGACGGCTTTGGCGATCTCGATGAGCTGCTTGCCTGCGACGCTCAGCCCACCGGTCTTGGCTTCGGGGCCGAACGGGGCCCGCACGGCATCGAGCCATTGCTTCGCCTCTTGCGCCATCTTGCGGCGATCCACGGCGATGCCCTTGGTCGGTTCGCGGCCGAGGAAGATGTTCTCGGCGGCGGTCAGTTCGTCCACCAGGTTCAGCTCTTGGTGGATCATGGCGATGCCGTGGGCCGAAGCCTCGCGGACGCTGCGGAACGCGACGGGCTTGCCGTCGAGCAACACCTCGCCCGCCGAGGGATGCTCAATCCCGGCGAGGATCTTCATGAGTGTGCTCTTCCCCGCCCCGTTCTCGCCGATCACGGCATGGCACTTGCCCGGCTCGAACGCCAGCGAAACGCCGTCCAACGCCTGAACGGCGGGATAGCGTTTCGCGATGGCCCGAACTTCCAACATCGCGCACGATTGTACGCGCTTGTCGCACTCCCCTGCCGAAGCGACCCTGCTATAACTGAACCGTGGCCCGCAAGCCGACCCTCAGCCCCTCGCGCATCAGCACGTACCTCGCCTGCCCCGTGAAGTACCGCTGGACGTACGTGGATTCGCGGGGGCATTGGTACGCGCGCGCCAAGTCCTACTACAGCTTCGGTCTGACGCTTCACCGGGTTCTGGAGGCGTTCCACTCCAGCGGCGACCGGGGCGTGCCCACGGCCCACGAGGCTATCGCCGCGATGGAGGAGAACTGGATGGACGCGGGCTACTCCAGCCCCGACGAGATGGCCGACGCCATCGGCGAAGGCAAGCAGATCCTGGAACGATACGCCGAGTAGCACAAGCTGCCCACCGCCGCCAAGACCCTGTGCGTCGAGAAAACGTTCAAGCTGGACTTCGACGACTTCCGCCTGCTGGGGCGTGTGGACCGCATCGCCGAGCACCCCGATGGGAGTTTGGAAATCGTGGACTACAAGTCGGGGCGGCAGACCGTGACCGAAGAAGACGTGGCCAGCGACCTCGCCATGGGCTGCTACCAGTTGCTCGTTCGGCACAAGCACCCCGACCGCCGCGTCTTTGCCACGATCCACGCCCTGCGGACCGGGGACGAGGCCTCCGCCGAACTCGACGACGCTTCGCTGGCCGAGCTGCGCGCCGACCTGCAGTTCATCGGCACGGAGATCCTGAACCGGGACTACCCCAACGTCGCGCCGATCCCGAAGCGGCTGTGTTCGGGCTGCGACTTCCTTCCGCTCTGCCGCAAGCATCCCGATTTCGACGCCGGTCTGTTGGAGGACGCGTGAGGCCCGACGCGCCAGACCTGCGTCCGTTCGACTTGGGTCGCTGGGAGCGGGCGCTGACCTTCCCGCGCCAGCGGCTGCACATCTGCCCGGCATGCCACACGACGGAGGAAGAGGTGCTGGAAACCGAGTTCGCTGGCTGCCCGCTGTGCTACGTGGTGTTCGCCGAAGCGATCGCGCGGATCGTGGAGTGAAGGGTGACTTGGCCATGATGGGCCAAGCCACCCGAACCCCTCGCGGGCCGGGATGGCAGCCGGATAGGCGACCCTAGAAACCCCGTTTCCCTGGCGCCAGCGCTTTGGTCGGCGAAGTCGCCCTCAGGTCGCGCAACGCGTGGCGAAGGTAGAGGTCGGAGACGGGGCGCCGCTCGAAATCCCGTCCCAGCAGCACCTGCAACCGCCGAGTCGCCTCGAACCGAGACACACCCGTATCGGCCTCGTACCGTCGCCAGAAGTCGCTCCACCAACCCGCGGGCTGGACCTTGTTGCCCCAGTACTCGGTGGGCCGACCCGTTTCGCCCTGGGTCACCAGGCTGCCGACGAACTCGGCATCCTCGTACACCCGCTCGATGTCGCGCCGAATGGCTTCGATGTCGCTGGAGCTCACCATGCCGTTCGAGGTCGCCTTGTAGTACTGGACCGTCACGCGCACCGGAAACCGCGGGTCGCGCTCGATGGCCAGGCCGTTGACCTCCGTGAACGGTCCTTCCAACTTGCCATGCCCGATCACGGCGTTTTCAACATCCGAACCACGCATCGTGGCCTTGGCTTCGTTCGCGCCGCCTCCCATCGCGCCGGGCGCAGCCAGCGAGCGCGAGACGTTCCGGTGCTTGAGCGGCACTTGGATGAGCAGCACCATGTTCAGCGCCGAATCGCGCACGTTGGGGTCGGACTTGCCCGAAGCCCGGAAGTCGCTCAGCCGTTCGCCGGTCAGGCTGGCCCGCTTCCCGTCCACGTTGTGGAACAGCGTTTGGCCCCAATTCCAGGGCTCGCCGGGGAGTCTTCGGTTATCCACGACGGTCATCGAAGTACCCTCCCGGGTGGCGAGGATCGCCAGCACGGCCGGGTTGTCCTCCGTGGACTGGTAGTTGAAGAGCACGGGGTTGAACGTGGCCTTGCCCTGCTGCGGCACGGGGAGGAAACACGCTTGCGCGCTCACCAGCACGTGCTCGTCTCGGTCGGCCCACAACGTGGGGTTGCGGACGTTCCACGACCGGGGGAAGCTCATGAACTGCGCCGGATACCTCAGGTAGTCCTCCAGCGAGACACGCTGGAGCGGGCGCCCCTTCTCGTTGCCCACGAGCAGCGTGAAGTCGCTCGCGCGAAGGTCTGCGGTCTTGTCGGAGAAGTTCGGGAAACGGACGACAGGCATCAGGCGCGACCGCATCTCGCCCCGCCCCGCAGGCGTCGAAACCTGAATCGTCATGTCGCTGATGTTGGGCCCGACCGAAGAGCCCTTGTACCGCCCCGTGTCTTCCCACGTGAGGTTGAGCAGGTTCAGCCCTTGGCGCTGGACCAGGCGGATGGCGTTCCGGTCGGAAACCATGTTGG
>JACFNW010000395.1 GCA_019454665.1 Fimbriimonadaceae bacterium
GCCACCACGTCCAAATCGGTTCGTCCCGGCTCCACATCGCCGCCTGGCTCTGGGACTGCCCGCTGCTGAAGGCCCGGCTCGAATCCTCGATTCGGCCGTACCTGCTCGAAGCGTCCGGCGTCTCGCGCGGCGACGAGCCGCTCGTCGAGAGGGCCTTGTACTCGATCATCGACGGGGCCGACCGCTGGACCGTTCGGAGAGAGCTGGTCCGCGAACTCGGCAGCGCGGCCGCCGACGCGTTCCTGGGGCTGCCGGAGATCCGGGAGCTCCTCGACCGACGGGACGGACGGCTCGAAGCGATCCGCAACGGCGTCGTCCTCGACGCGTTCGGCCGCGAGCTCGACACCTCGGCCTGGCCCAGGCCCGGCGACGCGGCGTCCAAGGCGCGTTCCGTGCTGGCGTACCAGATGCAGAGCTGCGAACTGGCCCTGATGCTCGCCGTGGCCGAGGCGCTCGAGGGCGTTCCGATCCTGGCTTGGCTGCACGACGGCCTGTACTACGCCTGCGACACCGCTGCGGCGCGGGAAGTCGCCCTTCGGGCGGACGCCGCCGCCGCCAAGGGACTCGAACTCCTGGGCTCTCCCGTGATTCTCGAACACTGGTTCGCAGAGCTCCGAGGATGCGCCCGCAAGACGGCCTGAGGGACTTTCGACCCACTTGCGGCGGGTGGGTCCATGGCCGAAAACAGTGGTCCGCTCCCATCTGCGGTCCGGGTCTGTGACGGTCGTGACGGTCGTGACGGTCCGTTACGGTCCCGGAACTTCGATCACGAGCAAGCCCCTTGCGTCTTGCTTGAGCTTCACTCCCGCCGCTTGGAGCCGCGCGCGGCGATTGGGCGAGTTCCACGCGGGGCTGGCTCCCATAGCCTTGACGACGTGATTAACGTAACAGGGCTTTCTAACCGGAATCTCGCGTCTGGCCGCCTCGATGAAGTCCTCGACGGTGTAGCCCTTGCGTCGTTTGGCCTGCCGCACCGGCTCGATCGTCTCGAACGAGTCGGGGCCGTTCGCCCGAATCCTCCGCTTGCGGTATTCGCGCGTCTTGGAACGCGCCTCGAAATCGAACACCCGGCGTTCGAATTCGACCGGCACCATCGTCCACTTGTCGCGGAACGTCGCTTCGAACTGGATGGACCCCAGCGCCGTGTTGGCGCCGCCGCGCAGGGAAGTGCGCTTGCTCGTGTGGTGGGTGGCGACGAGGGCCAGCTTCCGCTGCTGGCACGCGGTGACGAGTCCGTTGAGGGCTTCGCGGACCCGGGCGCCGTCGTTCATGTCCTTCAACTCGACGGCGGCGAGCAATGGATCGAAGACCACGAGCTCGAATCCGTCGTCGGCGATGCGCTCGATCGTGCGCGCCATCTCGTCGGGCTTCAGCATCCGGTCGTGGAATTCGAAGACGATCTTGCCTTCGAGGTCCTTGTGGGCGTGGTGCTCGAATCTGCGGCGCGTGAGGGGCTCGGCCTCCTCGAAGGCCAGCCACGCCACTTTAGCGGGCCCAGCCCTACGTCCCAGCACCTCGCCTCCGCACGCTGTCTGGGCAACCAAGTGGGCCAAAAACGTGGTCTTGCCGACGTCGGGGGGCCCGCTCAGCAGCACGGTGTCGCCGGGCGAGAGCAGCCCTTCGACGATCTCCCGGCCGATCGGCGGAGTGGCCATGAGACCGTTGAACGACAGGGTTCTGCGATGATTCGTTTCAGATCGCGATTCATTAGTGTGTTGTGAAATGAAACGTCATATTATCTGAAGCTTGACTCGTGGTGGCGGGCCCGTGCGCGTGGCCGCTTGACATGCGGTTCGTTCGGTTGGAGGTCTCTTGCCCGTCGGGTGCGTGTCCCGGTGATCCGTCTCTGGACTGTTCGGTCAGTCTGGGCGTTGGGGCGTTTTTCCGGACAATTGAGATGAGGGGTTGCCTTCGGCAGTTTGTCGACTTCGTTCGAAAGCCTGCCGCTGGCGAAGGTCTTCGTCTTGCGTTCTTTGCCGCGCTGACCGCTCGTGCGTTGGGCGATGGCAACAAATGAGATGAGGGAGATCCTGCGGCGAACGCACCCGGTCCGTTCCACAACCCGCCGGCAAACCTCTCCACCCGCATCCAACGGCGGCCTCTGAGCCGCCCCGTTCCGCCCCTCGCGGGCGAAGGAATCCAACGCCATGAAAAACCAATCCGCCAATGCGGAGCGCTTCGTCGCGCCCCGCCTCTTCACCGTCGATTGCGTCGCGCGCCAACTCGGCGTGGGCCGCACCACCGTCTACAAACTCATCGCCGCCAAGCGCATCCGCACCGTCAAGGTCGCGTCCGCAACACGCGTCGCCGCGACCGAGATCGACCGCTTCATCGCGGAACTCGAAGGAGCCTACCGTGGCTAACCCGCACGCCGATCTCGTCCATCTCGTCGAATCGCACGCCCAACTCTGGCGCGCTCCCAATCGGACGCCGTTCGCAACGTTCTCGGACGCCGACGGATCGGTCCGCAGCGTGGCCGTGCGCTCCGTGGAGTTCGAAGGCTTCGTGCGACGCCTGTTCCGCGCACACCGCGTCAAAGCCACGCGGTTCGTGGTCGCCGACGCCGTCGACAACGCGGCCGCAGCGGCCGAAGGGGGCCCGGTATTCGAACCGGCCCTTCGTTGCTGGCGCTCGCCGAACGAGATCTGGATCGACCTTTGCGACGACGAGCGTTCCGCCGTGCGCATCCGTCCCGGCGGGTGGGAGCTCGCCGCCGCCGCCGAATGTCCCGCCCGATTCGTGCGGTCCGATCGAGCGGCCCCGTTGCCGCAGCCCGTGCCGGGAGGCGGTTTCGAGGAACTCGGAAGGCTTCTGGGGCTCGACGCCGACGCGGTGTTGCTCGTTCGGGCCTTCGCCGTCGGCTGCT
>JACFNW010000396.1 GCA_019454665.1 Fimbriimonadaceae bacterium
CTTGGCGCTCTCCTCGCGCAAGACCCTCATGGAGAACCTCGACCGCGACTTGCAGTTGCGCGTCGAGCGATACCGTGGCGAGTTGGCCGGTGGCCCGCCGATGGGGCAAGGGCAAGGCCAGGGACCGGGCTTCGGCATGAGGCTCGGACCAGGCGCAGGCCGCTTCGCACCGAGAGGTCAAGGACCGGGTCAAGGGATGGGCCCCGGCCCCGGTCCCGGGCCCGGACCCGGGCCAGGTGGGCCGGGCAACTTTCCGTGGTTCCGACGCCCGACGTTCTTCAACGCGAACGGAGAGACACCGCTCGAACCCGACCAGCCCCGCATCCCGGTGGATCCGGGCGCGGTCGCCTCGGCCATCCAGGGACGATCGGGATTCACCGACGCGCTCCTCGACGAGGTGCCGCTCCGGGTGTTCACCGCTCCGACGACGCTGGGAACGGGCGAGTCCGGCGCCGTCCAAGTCGCTGCCGAAGTAGGCGATTTCAGCAGGTTTTGGGCCAAACAAATGGAGACAACGGCTTGGTTCGTGCCCGTCGCCCTGCTCGTCGCCGGAATCGGCGGGCTGTTCCTGGCCAACCGTGCCCTTCGACCCATCCAACAAGTCACCACGCTGGCCGCCGAGATCGGCGCGACCGACCTCGGCAAGCGACTCCCCGTCCAGGGGACCGACGAACTCGCGACGATGGCGGGCACGTTCAACGCCATGTTGGCCCGGTTGGACCGTTCGCTCCGCGAGACCGAGGCCGCGCTGGAGCGGCAACGCCAGTTCACCGCCGACGCCTCGCACGAACTCCGCACCCCCTTGGCCCGCATCAAACTGACGTCGAGCGTCGCCCTGGCAACAGCGACCGAGCCGGATGACCTGCGCCAAGCCCTGAACACCGTGGACGAGGCCGCTGACGCCGTCTCTCGATTGGTCCAACAGTTGCTCACACTCGCCCGCGCCGATGCCGGTCAACTCGCGGCGGGATCGTGCGATGCCGAAGCCGCCGTTCGCGAGGCCCTGTCTGCTTTCCACGACGCCCGCCTGCGGGCCGACTTGACGCCGGGCGTCCGTGCCGCCATCTCCCACGATGCGCTGGCCCGAATCGTCTCCAACCTCGTCGAGAACGCCTTGCGGTACACGCCTGCCCATGGCTCGGTGTACTTGCGGCTAGCGAGCGAAGCGGCTCAGGTGACGCTGGAAGTCCGCGACACCGGCGAAGGCATTGCCCCCGAGCACCTGCCTCACGTCACCGAACGGTTCTATCGAGCCGACGCCGCCCGGTCGCGAGAGGACGGAGGCTGCGGTCTTGGACTCGCCATCGTGCAAGCGCTCGCCGAGGCCGCTCACGGGACGCTCTCGGTGGAAAGCCAAGTCGGCACGGGAACCACGGTGCGCGTCGTCCTGCCGTCGGCGGCTACATAGGCAGGTACGACCGCTGCGGGAGTTCGACCGGCTTCAGCGGAACGCGTTCCCGCATTCGCGCTCGCAAGCCTTGGTAGTGCCGGAATGCCGGGTCGGCGGGATCGCGGACCAACTCGGAAGCCCTTCGCTGGCGATCGGCCGCCGCTTCGGCGTGGGCCTGACGTTCCGAGACCCCGCGTTCGCGGAACTCGTCGGCGGGCCGACCACAGCGCTCGGCCAGCAGAGGCAGCCAACGGTGGGCGTACTGAACGTGGGCGGTTTCGTCCACGATGTCGAACAACATCATCTCGGCTGACTCCAGATCGCCCGCCGCGCGGAAGTCGTCGTAAGCCTCTCGCTTGACCGTGAAGTGCCCGGTCTCCGCGACCATTCCGATGGTGAAGATCTGCTCGTAGAGCTCGGTTTCGGTCAGGGGTGGCCGTCCGAGTTCGTGCTGGCCCGGCCCCTCGAAGTTCGCGGGCGCGTGATCGTCGTAGTAGGGGTAGCCAACGTCCGCGAGGTCGAGTCCGAAGTCCATCAACCGCGATCGGCCGCTGTCCCCGTGGCGGCTCTCGTCCCAAAGATGCCGGGAGACATCGCACACGAAGTCCCAAGGCAGGTCGGCCGCCGAATAGAGCCAAAGGAGTTGATCTTCCGCCAAGTTCATTTCGAGCATGTAGCCGTAGCACCAGAACAGACGCCTCGCCTCGAGGTCGTGGGCGAAGTCGCCATCCATGAACGGCGTCCATCGGCAAGGAGGCTCGGTCCCTCGGGGGTGCCTGGCCCGCGCGAGCAACTGAAAGCCGGTGGCCTTGCCCAAGGGCTGCGCGGGTTCGTCTGCTTCGAGCGGCGATGCCAATCCGCCTGCACGGGCCAAGGCGCGACCCACGCGATCGGCATAGTCGCTGTCCGTGGTGTGGGGCCGTCGGCGCCGCAGATCGCGGTACCACCGCCGCTGCTGGTCCTTCATGCGCACTAGGTCCCGCAGGAGCGCCAGCGTCGGCGCGTCGTGGACGGCGTGCGCTGCCTCGGCATACCGCACGTACGCTCGAACGATGGCCTCGAGCAACTCGCGGTAGATGCCGTCGAACGCGTCGTGCCAAGTGGGGGCTTGGAGGACCGTGTCCACCCACTCCTGCAGCCGGGCGTTAACCGGAGCGTCGGCGTTGTGGTGCGTGCCGGGGAACTCGGCGAGCCGCTTGCGAATCCGCGAGACGGCTTCGGCCTGCTCCCAGACGTGGCGCGAGAGTTCGACCTTGTCCTCCCAATCGGGAAGCCAGCGGCCCCACGCGCAGATCAGTCGGTGGAACGAGCGCTCCAGGTACTGCCACTCGGCGAGCCGGCGCACGACGTCTGGCTTCTTCCCTCCTTCGGCGGGCACCTGAACGAGCCGGGTCGGTGATTCGGGGGCGTTGGAAGGAAGCATGACTTGAACAAACGATTTACCACATTGGCGGGGTTGTGTTATCCTAGG
>JACFNW010000397.1 GCA_019454665.1 Fimbriimonadaceae bacterium
GAGGGTTGGGACGGCGATGATCACGGCCAAGGCGATGCGGCGCGCCGTCAGGCCATAGCGATCCTGGCGGGATGCCGCCATGCTCACCGCTTGCCCCATCGCCACCCAGAACAGGGCCATCAGGAACCAACTCACCATCCCGACGCGACCGGCGACCTGGATCATCCCGGACTCCGGCACGACTTCTTCCAGCATCGCCAACCCGCCTGCGGTCGAACGCCACCCGAGCAGCATGATCAGGAAGGGAAGGAGCAAGGTGACCAGGTACTCCCGAGCCATTCGGAACGCCATCACCCAACGCGGGTGGATGGGAGTCGGAAACAGCATGTCCACGTCGGCCGGCCGAAACCCGCTGCGGTGGCTGAGCAGGCTCATGAGGAACATCAGGGTCAGAAACCCAAAGGCCGCAAAGGCCAGACTGTGCAGCACGGCCTCCGGAGGCATCTGCATCCGGAAGTCCTCGGGCAGATCGAAGCTCTCAGAGCCGCGCGTGGGTCGCAACAGGTAGGCGTAGTAAGCCACTGCCGCAACGAGTGTGATCAGGCGTTTAGGCGAAGAAAGGGCGCGCCGCACCCCGTTCACCACCGACCGAACCGCTAGAAAGAGCAACGCGTTCATGGCTCGCGGGTGAGTGAGAGGAACACCTCTTCGAGCGTGGCCTCGCCCATCGCGTGCTCTTCGCGCAGGGATGCCAAGGTCCCTTCGGCGAGCTTCTTGCCTCGGGCAACGATGATGACTCGGTCGCAGAGCCGCTCGGCGGTGTCGAGCAAGTGCGTGGAGACGAGTACCGCCGCCCCGTCGTCCCGTGCCCGCATCAACTCCTGCTTCACCTCGTGGGCGCCCGCCGGATCAATGCCGATGAGCGGCTCGTCGAAGAGCAGGACATCGGCATCGTGCACCAAGGCGCACGCCACGGCCAACTTCTGCTTCATGCCCTTGCTCAACGTCACCACGAGTTCGTTTCGCTTCTCGGAGAGGTGGTAGCGGTCGAGCAGTTCGTCGCATCGGCGCTCGAACACGTCGAGCTTGTCGAAGCACATGGCGATGAAGCGCAGGTGCTCCCACACGGTGAGCAACTCGTATAGACCTGGGACCTCGGGGACGAACGCCAGACGCGCCTTGGCCTTGGCGTGATCTTGAACGATGTCGTAGCCGTGGATTTTGACCGTGCCCGAGGTCGGGCGCAAGATGCCGGCGATGCAGCGCATGGCCGTGGTCTTTCCCGCGCCGTTGGGTCCGAGAAGGCCCACGATCTCGCCTGGGTTGATGGTGAACGAAAGCCCGTCCACCGCTCGCGTCCGACGGTATTCCTTGACGAGCGATGCGACTTCGAGCACGGGACCCGATTATCCCCCAAACGCCCTGTTTGATCCTGGGAATTCTGAAGCGCCGGTCCCATCAAACCTCGGATCCATCCTCCGCCGCAGAGTAGGTACCCGCGTGAGGTTCACGCACGTTGAGGACGGACTGAAAGTCCTCGGGACGGTCGAAGATCTGAAGGAGCCTCATCGTGGGCTTGCTGGGCCTTCGGAGGCCCTGCTCCCAACTTTGAAGGGTCTTGACATTGACGGCAAGCAACTTTGCGAACTGGGCTTGGGTCATCTGCCGTCGCTTGCGGATGGCGGCCACCTCCTCGCCTGAGTACATGCGACCCGACGGCACAACGGAGCTTGCAAGCTCCAATTCGGAGCGTGCGTACGAAATGCCTTCGCGCAAGGCTGCGCTCAGTCGTTCGGCCAGTGGCTCGCGGTTGCTCTTCATCACAGTCGTCCTCTTCGGGAGCGGTTTCTCAATTCTTCGATCAGTTCGTGGGCCAAGGCCCGTAAGTCGCTCTTCTCAGCTGCCGAGAGGTCGTCGGCTTCGTCCTTGCCATAGACGTCGAGGAGGTAGACGATCCTCAGGTCCGGGATGTGGATATAGATGACGCGCAAACCACCTCGCCTGCCCATTCCACGCCTGCGGTCGCCCCACCGCAACTTGCGGATTGGCGTCGCACCTGGGATCACGTCGCCCTTTTGGGATTGATCAGCGAGTTCCGCTTGGAAGTCCGCGTATGCTTCGTCGCTGCCGAAGTAGTCGCGCAAGACCCGCGTGAATCCGGGTGCTTCGATAAACAGCGTGGACGACCCCCCCCCCCGGTGACTCCTACTCAGTAGGACGCCGGGAAGTGTTGGGGGGTTCCACTTGATTGACTACGGCCACTCGTCCAGCTAGGCGGACTGGATGAACGCCTGACGATCGCGTGCGAAGGCAAGACACTCCAGGCTTGTTCGAGTCAGGTCCTCGTCTCCCCAATCAAACACGTTCAGCGGGACGACGACCTCCGGTCGGCGGGAGGACTCGACTCGGCCAAGGAGTCGCTCGATCCGCCTCAGAATCTGGCCACGGCCCATGTTCCTCCACTGCGGATAGGCGGGCAAGGTCAAGAAGCGCGTCGGCCAGATCCGCTCATCGAAGCCCTCGATCACGCCCGCTGAAGACTCGGGCAGGACCCGCTCAACGAGGAAGCGAGGCAACACGCACACCTCCACCGACCGCTCCAAACAGTACCGACGGTAGGACTCAAGCCAACTCTCTCCCCCTTCTAGAACTTCTAACTCGCCATGGAACAACCCATCGGCCAGTTGCCGCAAACCCGGATTGTTGTCAAAAAGCACGAATCTCATGGGATTGGTCTCAGTTTACACGCTCCCCTGGGGAGAGTCGCGCGAGGTCGTTGTTTGGCACGTGCCAGGTTGGGCCAGGGACGGTGTCAACCGGTGGGCCCTCTTCGCCAACATCATTTGGGTTTTCTAACCGCCAGATCTGGGTAGGTCCAAATAGGCGGTCAATCTGTACCTGGTACCTGAGGG
>JACFNW010000398.1 GCA_019454665.1 Fimbriimonadaceae bacterium
AGGCTCCATTCCCTCTTCCTTCTTCCATCCCTCCGGTTCAAAGGGACCGGAGTCTCATCGGTCGCGGCCGGGAGTGTTAGACTGTGATCGAATCTTTCGAGGCGCCGATGTCGTTTCTACCCGTCAACCCCGAACCCTCCGAGACCGACCTGGCCGAGGTCTTCAAGCAGGCTCGGGCGGCCCGGGGTCGAGCGGTACCCGCCAAGCGCGCCAGCGAGGACCTCATGCGTGTGTCGAACCCTATTCCCTTTCTCGTGTTTCTCGCCTTTGCCGCCGCTGGCTGGTTCATGTTCGGCGCCGCGGTGCTGGCCGGCTCCGGTGCCGGGGCAGGCGGCTTGCTGGCGAGCATGTTTCTCGGTTGGGTGGTCGGCTCCACCTTCCGCATCGCCGCCCAGTGGGAAAAGGCGCTCATTTTCCGCTTGGGCAAGTTCCACACCACCAAAGGGCCCGGCCCGTTCTTCATGATCCCGTTCGTTGATTCCATGCGGACCGTGGATACCCGCATCACGACGCTGGATATCCCGCGACAGCAGGCGATCACGTCCGACAACGTCCCGGTTTCGATCGACGGCGTCATCTTCCTCAAGGTCTCGAACCCCGCCGATGCCGTCATCCGCGTGCAGGAGTACCGTCATGCGATCCGGCAATACGCTCAGACGGCGCTGCGCGACGTGATCGGCAATATGACGCTCGACCAGATTCTCACCGACCGCGAAGTGGTGGGCGAGAAGATCCAGCGCCTGGTCGAATCGGAGACGGACGGTTGGGGCCTGGAAGTCGCCGCGATCCGCATCCAAGACATCGAACTTCCCGAAGACCTCAAGCGCGTCATGGCCCGCCAAGCCGCCGCCGAGCGCGAAAAGCGCGCCAACATAACGAAGTCCGAAGGCGACCGCGAGGCCGCCTCCAATCTGGCCGCCGCCGCGATGACCATGGCCGAGTCGCCCGGTGCGCTCCAACTCCGTACGCTGCAGACGCTCGACGGCCTGGGACAAAGCTCGTCGAACACGGTGGTGCTTGCCCTGCCCGTCGAGGTCATGAACGCTCTGAAGGCCGTCCCCGATTTCGCCGAAGCACTGGGCGGGGCGAAGGCGCTGAAGGCTCCCGCGGCTCCGCTGTCGGTTCCGACCACCCAGGCTGAGCGGGAAGTCTCCGGCTAGGTTGCAGGGTCACAGGAAGCGAACGTGGGCGATCAGCCCGTCGCGCAGACGGTAGATCGCGACCGCATGGCGCGTCGAGCCGTCCAGATACCCCGTGAGGTGTTCGTGATCCACCACGTGGTCGCCGTGGCGGATGCGGTGCAGGATCGTGCAGCAGACGTTCGGCTCGCGTGCGAACGCCGCCGCGTACCGTTCGCGCATCGCGTCGCGGTCGGCGCAAATCACCTCGCCGCTCGCGTTCTCGACGACGACGTCCTGGGTGTAGCACCGCATGAACGCCTCGACGTCGCGGGCGTTGTAGGCGATCAACTGGGCTTCTACGGGACATTCCATGCCGTCCTCGAGTCTGCCGTAACTTGCCAGAGAACGCCCTCTGAACAGCCTGATTCTGGAACAACTCGATGAGGAACTGCCCGTTTTCTGCGTAACTTGCAGAGGAACTCGCGCGAGGTCACCAGATGTCGCCCACGGTGAACCCTTCGGGGAACGGGTCGGTGGGGTCGAGCACGTAGCTCGCAAAGCCCGTGATCCAGGCGCTCCCCGAGATCGTGGGGACCACGCCCCGGTACGGCCCGATGGGCACTTCCTCAAGCAGGCGTCCCACAAACCTTGTGCCCAGAACACTTTCGTGAACGAAGTCCTCGTTCAGGCCGAGCAGCCCCCGGGCGTACAAGGTCGCCATGCGCGCCGAAGTCCCCGTGCCGCAGGGCGAGCGGTCCAGGACGCCGGTCCAGGTGGACGGCCGATCCCAATCGAACTCGCCCGTCGAAACGATCACGCCGTTGCGCATGTGCGCCCCCTCGGTGTGCGGAGGGCCGGACAGTTGCGAGATGGTGACCCCTTCGAAGTTCGGCTCCAAGGGATGCACCACGGGCAGTTGCTCGCGAGCCGCCGCCTTCACCATCTCGCCGATGCGCACGATGTCCCGCCCTTCGTCGGGTGTGAGCGAGAGCCCGAATCTCGCGGCTTGGGCGATCACGTAGAACATGCCGCCATAGGCCACGTCCACTTCGACCGTTCCCAATTGGGGCACCTCGACCGAGGCGTCCAAGTGCGTGGCGAACGCGGGCACGTTGCGGAACGTCACTTGTCGAACCTTGCCGCCCTCGCACTCGGCGCGGATGCGGATCAGCCCGGCGGGCGCCTCCAGCGTGAGTTCGGTCACGGGTTCGGTCATGGGCACCATGCCGGTCTCAAGCAGCGCGGTCGCCACGCAGATGGTGTTTGTGCCGGACATACCGGGGTACTCGACGTGCTCCATGATCACGAATCCCGCGTCCGCTTCCGGGTGCGTGGGGGGCAACACGACGTTGCAGCACAAAGCAGGATAGCCGCGCGGCTCGTTGAGCATCCGCTTGCGGATGTGGTCCGCATGGGTGGCGAGATGCTGCATCTTCTCGAGCATCGTCGCGCCAGGCACATCCAAGACCCCGCCCACGATGACTCGGCCCGGCTCGCCGCAGGCGTGCAGGTCTACGGCTTGGATCATGTTGGACAGCTTCATCGCGAGCCCCGATTGTGTCCGAACCGCGCCTTGACCCGGGCTCGTAGCCTGTCGTTCCAGGAGGGCAACTTCCAACCGTCACGCTGAGGAGCCCGGCCCTAGGACCTTCCGTTCTCGGTAAGGCGGTAGCTGCCGGGCGTCTCGAAGCGGACGAGGTAGATGTCCCCTTCGACACCGCGCCA
>JACFNW010000399.1 GCA_019454665.1 Fimbriimonadaceae bacterium
GCCAAGCAGAGTCGCCGATGCCTGGTTTATTCACCGATTCAGCGCAAACCAGAGCATCGTAAGGGCCCCTTGAGCGGCCTTCGACCGAACCGCGCCGCGCTGACCGGTGAACTCGTGTTCGACGACCTGCGTGCCCTCGGAAGAGGCGAGCGCGATGAAGACCGTTCCCACGCGGGTCCCCGCGGCGTCCACGGTCGGACCGGCGTTCCCCGTGATCCCCAAAGCGAAGTCGGTCTCGAACCGTACGCGCGCGCCTTCGGCCATAGCGACCGCGCACGCTTCCGACACCGTGCCGTGCGCGGCGAGCAACTCGCGCGAGACGCCGAGAAGCTGTTCTTTGACCTGCGCTTGGTAGGCGATCACGCCGCCCACAAATGCGGCGCTCGAGCCCTCGACGGATGTCAGACGCCCTCCTAATCCGCCCCCGGTCATGCTCTCGGCCACCGCGAGCGTTTGCTTTCGATCGCGCAGCAGGCCGATGACTGCCGATTCCAACGGCTGGTCGTCGAACCCGTAGACGTGCTTGCCGAGGCGTTCGCGGATCGTGGCGACCACCGGCTGCAGCACGCTTGCGGCGGAGTCGGCATCGGGCGCCATTGTGCTGACGCGCAAGTGGACCTCGCCGAGCTTCGCGTAGGGAGCGACGGTCGGGTTCTCGCCGTCCACCAGGTCGCGAATGGTGCGCTCGACCATGCTCTCGCCCATGCCGCACACGCGCACCACGCGGGAGTGCAACGCCATGCCGCCGGTCAATGCGGCGAGATACTCCCCGACGGGCCCCTCGACCATCGGTCCGAACTCGTTGGGAGGGCCGGGGAGGGCGATCACGCGTTTGCCGTCGCGTTCGCAGATCAGGCCGGGTGCGGTCCCGTTCGGGTTGGCAACGGGCTGGGAGCCCTCGGGCCGCTGGGCTTGCCTTGTCTGGGAATCGGTCCACGGAATCCGCCGGCGCTCGAACATCGCCCGCAGGTGGGCTTCGATCTCGGGATCGTGGACCAGCGAGACGCCCAGAGCAAGGGCGATGGCGTCGCGCGTCAAGTCGTCTTGGGTGGGCCCCAGCCCGCCGATCGTGAACACCGTGTCTGCACGGCCCAGCGCCTCGCGGATGGCGTCGGCGGCGCGTTCCAAGTTGTCGCCCACGGTTTGGCGGCGACGGTGCACGATGCCCAAAGCGGCCAGTTTCCGGCCCAGTTCGGCGGCGTTGGTGTCCACCGTCTGACCGAGGAGCAATTCCGTGCCAACCGAGACGATTTCAGCGGTCATGAGCGTTGCGTGGCGGGTTCGCGCCGCGCGCCGGCCAGCGCTTTGAACGCCAGATCGGGCCGGTCGGTGGCGATCATGCCGATGCCTTGGCTCACCAGGTTCGTGTAGACCGTCGGGTCGCTGGCGGCCTTCTCATCGAGCTCGCCGAACGTGCCCATGATGGTTCGAATGCCGCGCTTGCCGAGTTCCGAGACCACGGGTGCGTTGAGTCGCCCGACGCCCGTGAAAACGGTCAGGCGTTTGGCGGGCACCCCGGAGTTCAAGATCGCCGCGACGTCTTGGGCGTTCCGTGCGCTGCCTGCGATGTTCAGGGATGGATCGAGTTTGTGGTAGGCGAGCAGGTCTTCGAGGTTGTAGACGATGATCGTCACGCGATTGCCCGCGCCGGCCTTCTTCACCGCATCCACGACCAACTGCGGCGGGATGCCGCGCTTGATGTCGAGCGTGAGGATCGCGCGGCCTTCCGACCACGCCAAAGCTTCGGCCAAGGTGGGCACCGAGTAAGGCGTGCGGTTGCCCTGATTGTCGCGCAGACGCACGATGCGGATGCCTTCGAGGGTCTCTTCGGCGACCCTACCTCGGCCCGTGGTGGTTCGGTTGAGCGTGTCGTCGTGCATCAGCACCAGGTTGCCGTCGCGCGTGAGTTGGACGTCGCATTCCAGCACGGCAGGTCCATGCTTGAGCGTGTTCTCGAACGTGGCGAGGCAGTTCTCGGGGAAGCCGGTCGTCGGTCCGCCGCGATGTGCGCTGACCAGCGGTCCCGTCTCCGAATCGCCTCGCAGGTACCCCGAGAGCATCTCGGAATCGGCGAATCGGACGAACTTCGGCGCAGCCGCTTCGGTGGCCGTTTGCTGGGTGGGCTGGAGGCACGCCGCCCCAAAAGCGCCGACGAGCAGCGCGCTCAGCCCCAGGCGGAGAAACCGCTTCACTTGGTCCTCTCGGCTGCCTTCGCCCGGACCTTGGCGTCCAGATCGGCGAACAACTCGGGGTGCTCCTCGAGATAGGCGCGGGCGTTGTCCCGACCTTGGCCGAGCCGCGTGTCCCCGCAGTTGTAGTACGTGCCCGCTCGGGTGACCAGTCCGAACTCGGTGGCGAGGTCGAGCAGGTCGCCTTCGCGGCTGATGCCCTTGCCGTAAAGGATGTCGAACTCGACGTTCTTGAAGGGCGGCGCGACCTTGTTCTTGACCACCTTGACCTTGGTGCGCGCTCCGATCTGCTCGGTGCCCACCTTCAGCGCCTCGCCCTTGCGGACTTCCAGCCGGACCGAGGCCCAGAACTTGAGCGCACGACCGCCGGGCGTGGTTTCCGGGTTGCCGTACATCACGCCGATCTTCTCGCGAAGCTGGTTGATGAAGATCGCGACCGTGTTCGACTTGTTGATGCCGCCGCCCAGTTTGCGCATGGCCTGAGACATCATGCGCGCCTGGATGCCGACGAACGAATCGCCCATTTCGCCTTCGATTTCGGCTTTGGGGACAAGCGCCGCGACCGAGTCCAGCACGACGACGTCCACGGCGTTCGAGCGGATCATGCCGTCCATGATCTCCAGAGCCTCCTCGCCGGTCGTGGGCTGCGAGATG
>JACFNW010000400.1 GCA_019454665.1 Fimbriimonadaceae bacterium
TAGCGGCCATGGGCCAAATGGAGGCCTCCCAGACTGCCGAGCTGCTCGCGTTGAGCAAGCATGCCGACCCCCGGGTTCGGGCCAACGCGGCGCGGATGCTGGGCGACGGCCCCAAGTCCGAGGCTGTGGAGTCGCGCCTGCGGGCCATGTGGCAACAAGCTGGGCAGACGGAGCTGTTGGCGGCCTCGGCCGAGTCGTTGTTGAAGCACACGGGCGACCGCGCATTCGCCGAGAGGCTGCTCGGGATGCCTTCGTTCAACGAGCGGCTGCGCCAGTTGGCCGTGGATTGGCTGGCCGGAGTGGACCGGGCGGCGGCGTTCGCCAAGTACGTGGAGTTTGCCTCGGGTGGCTATGCCGAGCCGCTGCGTCTGCACGCGTTGGGGCGGCTGGCCAGCTACAAGGACCTTGACACCGATCTGCGAGCCTACCGCTTGTTGCTCCAGAACGCCCAGGGTCCGGTGTTCCGGAGCAAGATGGAGGCGATTCGCGGTCTGGCCGAATACGGCGACCGCTCGGCGGCGGAGGCACTCAGGCCGCTGACCGAGCATGGCCTGCACTTCGTGCGGAACGCGGCGAAGGGGGTGCTGCAGGAGTGGGGCGGCTGAGCCCGCAATGTTCGCACGGCAAACCTAGGAAGGCAATTCCTCCACGGTGTTTCCATCCGGGCATTTTCCAGCGCGCAATTCCACTATAGAAAAAGACTTGGCTGGTAACTGTAGAGATACTAGCCCGCAAGCAATTATGCGCTGGCAAAACAGGCAATCCTCCTATAGCAGGAATGCCCGAACAGAAAAGGGCACGTCAAGTTACCAGCTAGAACGCAAACCGATCAGGGCAATGAATCCCTTGAACGATGCGGCCGCAAACACGAGCGATCTCGCGATAGCAGCGAAGCGCCAGACGAGCCGCAGGTTCTTGGGTAATACATGCGCAAAGCAACAAGCATTGCGATGGCGATGGCCATCGCAACCATCGGTTTCGTCAACAACGGATTGGCTCAAAGCATCGAGGAACGAGGGATGGGCGACAAAGGAGCGAAGGTTCTCTCAGGTTCCGAAGCGCTCCGGCTCAAGGAGTCGCTGTTGAGGCCCGAGAAATCCCGCGAATGGATGCAGGACCTGACCTCCCACGCGGGCCGAAATCGAGCCTCTGGGGGCGGCAACGAAGCCTATCCCGACTTGGACACGCTCGGCGCGTTGGACCAACTCGTCGTCGGCTCCGGGCCCTTGCGCGGCGCGGTCCTTACGGCGCCTTTCGGATACGTCAATTGGTACTTTGGCGCATTGGCGCTCCTCCACTTCGTGGATGATCGCCCCGACATGGCGCGCAACTTTGTAGACGCTTACCTGCGCAACGTCAACGACGATGCAACGATTTACGACGCCGTCCCCGACTATTACAATTCGAACAGCGGCGTGCCGACCTTGCTGGCGCCGGACAGCCACGATTCCTATGCCGCGATGGCGGTGGCGTTGGCATCCAAGGTCTACCTCCTCACGAACGACGCGGCCTGGTACACGGGTGTGTTGCCCAAGCTCAAGTGGTTGGTCCAGCGCAACCTCCTCGACAGCCAGAATCCCGCCACGGGGCTGGTCCGCGTGTTCCAGGATCCGGCCACGCCGACGTGGTCTCCGGGCGTCGAGTACCTCATGGACAACTGCGAGGTCTACTATGGACTGAACTCGTTCGAAGAGGCGTTGCTGCGGCTGGGCGACGGAGCGGCGAGCGTCCTTACGGATGCCAAGAACCGCCTGGCGCAAGGCTTGGTCCTCCACGCGTTCCGCTCGAACCCCGGCGCTTGGGCCCATGCCTCGCAGGCACAGACGGTCGGTGTCGGGTTCTATCCCTACTCCACCGCCCAGGTCTTTCCCATCGTGTTCGACGTCCCGGTCGGCCAAGACAAGCTGGACGCCGGTTGGAACTACCTGACCACCACCACCGACATGTGGTGGAAGGCCGGCCGCTACGACGACTTTCCCTGGCTCATCCTGGCCTATGCCGCAGCCAAGCGCGGCGAAACGGACCTCGCCACCGCTCACCTGAACTCGGCGTTCAAGCACGTCCGCTCCAAGCCGCAGTTCTTCACCGTGAACGAACTGGCGTTCTGGCACGCGACGGCCAAGTTGATTTAGACCCGTTCAACCCCAAGAACCCCCCTATCTATTGGTTGCCCGCCGCATCCTTGCGGCGGGCTCTTTTCTGTCTCCGGGACCGCATGGGCGAGGGATACAATGCACCGATGCCGGATGCCAAGTTCGATGTGCTCGTTGTGGGTGGAGGGACGGGGGGGTGCGCCGCCGCCATGGCCGCGTGCGACCTCGGCCTGAGAGTGGCCATGACCGAGCCCACGCGTTGGTTGGGCGGACAACTCACCAGTCAGGCCGTCCCGCCGGACGAGCACCCGTGGATCGAGACCACCGGCTGCACGGCCCGCTACCGCGAGTACCGGGACCGGGTGCGCGCGTGGTACCGCACGCACCGTGGCCTGACCCCCGAGGCGAAACGGAACCGTCGGCTCAACCCCGGAGGGGGCTGGGTGTCGCGCCTTTGCCATGAACCCCGCGTCGGAGTCCAGGTGCTGGACGACATGCTGGCGCCTTACGTCGCGAGTGGCCTGCTGACCGTGATGTTGGAGACCGAGCCCGTGAGCGCCCAAGTCCTCGGCGACCGGGTCGTGGTCGTCCGGGTCAGGACTCCCCATGGCACGCTGGACATCGAGGCCGATTGGTTCATAGACGCCTCGGAGACCGGCGACCTGCTGCCGCTGACCGGCGCGGAGTACGTCCTCGGCGCGGAGGCCCAGCGCGACACCGGCGAACCCCACGCCCTCGCCGAAG
>JACFNW010000401.1 GCA_019454665.1 Fimbriimonadaceae bacterium
CTTTGGTGGGATCGCCCTGCTTTCACGATCCGAACGGAATTCTTCAAGCCTGAAAAGGGCCGATACTTGCATCCAGAGCAGCATCGGCCCATCACCCACCGGGAGGCGGCGCGGCTCCAAAGTTTCCCGGATTCGTTCAAGTTTTGTGGAACAAAAATTGAGATTGCGCGTCAAATAGGGAACGCGGTTCCGCCTTTGCTCGCTGAGGCAGTGGCACAATCGGTCGCGCAACTCATGCAATCCGAGGTCAACCGGTGAAAGGTGGCGCCCGGGTCCGCATCAGGACGTTCTTCGAGCAGAACGTGGGCAAGGTGGTCACGACGCGCGAAATCGCCGAAGTCGCCCAGATTCACGATTATCAACGCCGGATTCGCGAGTTGAGGAACGAGGAGGGCATGAAGATTCGGTCGTACCGAGACCGATCGGACCTGAAGCCGGACGAGTACATTCTGGAGTCGCTGACGCGAGACCCAGCGATCGGGCGGCGAATCTCTCCGCAGTTGCGCATGGAGATTCTGGAGCGAAACGGATTCACCTGCCAGTTGTGCGGCCGAACAGGCGGAGACCCCGACCCAACCGATCCCGCCAGCAAGGTTCGACTTGTCATCGACCATCTCACCCCGATCTCCCACGGCGGTGGCAACGAGCGCGAGAATCTGCGCGTCCTTTGTTCCGCCTGCAATCAGGCCCGAAGCAACATTGAACCGCCATCGGAATCCGCAGCTAACTTGCTCGCTCGAATTCGCCGCGCCCCACGGCGCGTTCAAGCCGAGGTCTTCGAGGCTTTGCGCCGAACATTTGACTGAACCATGTATAATCCTGAACCCATGAACACCCACTTCAGCGAGGTGACCCAACATACGGCGCTTTAGGCGTCCTCCCCGCCCCGAACCGGGCCCGATGATCAACGAGCGGGTCCTCCGGTTTCGGGATATCCGGGTGATCGGCCCGGAAGGCGAACAGATCGGCATCATCCAGTCCCGGCCGGCGCTCAACATGGCGCGCGAGCAGGGCCTCGATCTCGTGCTCGTCTCGGCCACCGCCAATCCACCCGTGTGCCGCATCATTGACTACGGTCGGCACAAGTACGAGATGGACAAGCGGGAGCGGGAGAACAAGAAGAAGAAGACGGAGGTGAAGGGCCTCAAAATCAAGCCCAGCATCGCCGAACACGACCTCAACACCAACCTGAAGAAGGCGCTCGGCTTTCTGGCCGAGGGCGACAAGGTCAGGATCGTCTGCCAGTTTCGGGCGCGCGAGATCACGCACCCCGAAATCGGACGGGCGAAGCTTCAGGTGTTCATCGACAAAACGGCCGACGTGGCGCAGGTCGAACGACCCCCGACGATGGAAGCCAACCAAATGGTGGTCGTACTTATGCCAAAATCAGGAAAAGGTCCCAAGAAAGATGTCAAAACTCAAGACAAACAAGACGGCGGCGAAGCGGTTCAAGATCACGGGCAAGGGCAAGATCACCCGGCGGAAGGCGTATAACAGCCACCAGTTCCTGCACAAGAGCGCTGCCCAGAAGCGGCGGCTCGAACAGGAGCCCACGCTGGCCTCGGGCGACGCCAAGCGGATCAAGAAGCTGCTCGCGATCTGAGCGCCGGCTCTGAATTCACGCAAACCACCCGCTTCGAGCGGGTGGTTTGCTGTGTTTGGGCTCGCCTCACGCCGGCATCTTGAGCAGACGCCGAGCCTCCGCGACCGTTTCGGGGGATTCGAGCGCTTCGGCGAACTCCGTGACGGTAGCCAAGATCGCCTCGCGGTCAATGTCGGGATACAACTCCATCAGGCGCATCACGTCGTCCTTGTCGCGGTCGCGGAGGGCGATGAGCTTCATCACCAGGAGGTCTTCGACCGAGGCGATCGGCACCTCTTGGCCCGTCCCCACGTCCATCGCTTGGGCTCTGTTCGTGAGGTTGACCTCGAACGGGATCACCCCCATCGCGAGGTCTATGCCCGTCCCGCCCGCCGCTTCGATCAACACCACGCGGCGCAACCTCGTCTGGCCGAGGTTTGAATCGCGCAGATGCAACCCGAACTGGCCGAGGTTCGCAGCGAGTTCGTCCAAGCGGTCGTCCAGATCAAGTGCGACCGCGTCCACATCTGCCGTCGCACGAAGATAGCCCCGCATGATGACAGCGACGCCTCCGATAACGGCGTACTGCAAACCGAGCGAATCGAGGCACCGACTCAGGCGAGACAGCGCCTCTCCCAGTTCAGCCGAATTTTTCAAGCCACTTCTGTCGAGCATGTTGCCACCTCCGGTGGAATTCCAGGTCGTCTTCTCGAACGGCCAGTCTGCCCGTGGACGCCAACCAATTGACGAGCGCCTGCGCCTTGGCCAACCGATCGGCGGGAAGCATGTTCCTCGCCTCCTCGAGTTTGAACTCGTGGAGGGCGTCGTAGCGCGCTTTCCACTCCTTGACCATCTGGGGGTCCATCTTCGGCATGTTAAGTCCAATCTACCCCGAGGCTGACCGGGCACCAAGAGCCCCCGGTCGCGTACAATCAAGGGCGCATGGCCGCCATCGCCGACTCGACCCTCGTCACGATCACCATCAACGACCGAGAGATTCAGGTGCCCAAGGGCGAACTGATCGTTGAATCGGTCAAGCGGCTCGGGCTCGAAATCCCCATCTTCTGCTACCACCCGCGCATGAAGCCCGTCGGCATGTGCCGCATGTGCCTGGTCGAGGTCGGGTTCAAGGGGCCGGACGGTTCTGTGCGCAAGATGCCCAAGCCCCAAGCGGGGTGCACCCTGCCCGCAAGCGACGGCATGGTCGTCTACACAGACACCGAGATGGTCCACCGCGACCGCAAGGGCG
>JACFNW010000402.1 GCA_019454665.1 Fimbriimonadaceae bacterium
GGCGCACCCGGACTCACTTCGACCTCGTCGCTCGACGACTCACTCTGTGTGGACATATTGCTCACGTTCCGTATGGTTCTGCCAACGATGTATCGATCTGTGCAGAAGAAGAAGAAGAACGCTCCCGCGCTAAGGCAGCACTGAGCCTCAATGGGGGAGAGTCCGAGCGGCGCGAGGGCTTGATGGACCGAATGCCCGACCCTGTGCACAAGAAAACCCAACGGAAGATCCTCACCCCGGCCCCAGTAGATCTGTTGAAGGTCGCCAGCCCACCAAGCGCCAATCGCTAGCGCGGATCCAATGGCAGCGGAACGACACACCCCAAGCAGTCCGGTGACTCTTGCCCTCAGTGCGCTGGCCCAAAGGACCAACAAGGAGCACGCCAAGAGTGCCTCGCGGGCCCAGGCGACTAGCACCAGCGACCACGACGACGCACGTAGCAGGTCGTGATCTGGGAGCACGTCGTCTCCCCCGCCACCCTCGTCTAACCCATTCGGCCCCGCCGAATAGCAATAGCGAAATTCAACGCACCATGGCCTGCCCCACGGGTCGTTGCCTCTCTCAGACCACCGCCGAACGTCCTTCGGGAGCCACACACGTTGAACGCCTGCGGTAACCGCGAGGACTGGGGAAGCGCAGCGGACGACGCGCGGCGCCGTGGCCGCAGCCATGGCAAACAACAAGGCGAGGACCAGGCCGGTCGGCCATGCCAAGGACGGAGGATGCGAATGGGTTCCGTCACTTGCCAATGTGCCTCCTGAACTTTTTGAAGGCGTCCTGCCACGTCTTGGACGCACTCGGACTCTGGCCGGTGGGCCAGCTTCGACCGGGCCTGCCAGCGGCGTCGTCAGCGGCGGTCTTCTCGAACTCCCAGGTCACGCATCCCAGCACGGAGTAGTTCTGGTCTTCGCAAAGCGCACATAGTTCGAACAGATACTTGATCGCCTCCCAGCCATCGATATTGTTCGGTGACTTGAATTTGCGCAGACCGCCGCCGATCTGAACGAGATCCGTGAAGAAGGGAGCACCACCTGTGCCCTTGGTCCAATGGTACCCGCAGGGTTCGTTGTCGTCTCGGTCGCCGAAGTCAATCACGGTGTTCGATTCGTCGACCAGCGTCGCCGGATCATCGCCGACCATCGTGATCTCCTTGAACGCGAACAGTGGATGGTACTCGCGGGGCTTGATAGGCGCGTACACGTCGTTGGCGTTCGCTTTGGCGAGGATTTGGATTGTCTGCCGGAAGCAGACGGTAAGGCAACCCTCGGGGACGCCGGAAGGCGCAAACGCAAACTCTGTGTGCTCGTCGACGGGAGTACTTGACCAGGGCCGCGTGAGAGTAGTGCCGGCGCCGGTCGGGTTGGGAGACGTGACGGGTGCGGTGTCGCCGCCCTGATCCTGGCAGAGCATGACCATGCCGTTCCGAAGCAGCCAGTGGAGGAAGGCGGCGGTCTTCTCGCGCTCTGACAGGCCCCGAGGTGACGCACCCTTCCCAGGACCACCAGAGAGTGGCACGTCCCACTTCGGCAGGAAGCACCCGCCGCCGAGGAGGAGCGGGTTCATCTGCACGTTCGTCAACTGGAGGTCGAGCAGGCCCGAGGTCAGGAAGTGGAGCTTGCCTGCGTCGCTGCCGAGCGGCGTGCTGGCTGTGACCAGCTTGCCGAAGACGTCGCGCACGTAGGTGTTGTCGACGATCTCGCCGCCACCGAAGTCACGCAGCAGGTTCGTCAGCGTGCCTAGCCCGTTAAAGGCCCCATACAAGCGAGACCCGTTGAACTCCCACTCGATCGCCGAGCCCATGCAGTCGAGCAGGCTCGTGTTGTGGCGATAACGCCGGATCGTGGGGAAGCCGATCGCCGCGAGGTTCTTCTCGGCCAGGAGCTTCCTGCCGTCGAAGGCGAGCCGCAGGTCGGTGAGCGAGCCGTCGCCGATCTTGAGCTTCACGCGCTCGCCAGCGCCGTTGTAGCCGAACTCCTGCGTCTGATCCGGGCTCGACGCCTTCGCGAACTCAATCCTCTTCACCTGCTCTCGCTGGTCGTGGGCGAAGTAGCTCGACTGCCCGCCCTCGATCTTGAGCGAGGTCATGCGCCGGGCGTTGTCGTAGTCGAAGTACGTCGTCTCCGGCGCGTCCTTGTTCCACTCCTTCGACATGAGGTTCCGGGCGTCGAACGTGTAGTAGACGTTCTCGCCGGCGGTCTGATCGGCCTTGACGGTCCGATTCCCCACCGCGTCATAGACGTAGGCGTCGTCGTGCTCGCGCCCGGTGCCCGTGGGCAGCCGGAACTCGCGGGTCAGGCGATCGAGGGCGTCATACTCGTAGTAGGTGTCCTCGTCACCCTCATGGCGAATCCTGGTCTGGGCGCCGATCTGATTCCGCTCGTAGGCGAAGTAGCTGAGAAGCCCGCCGACCACGTTGCGGTTCTCTAGCTGCTTGAGCCTGCCGGCGGCGTCGTAGGTGTAGTAGGCCACCACTTCGTCAAGGGGCGCGTGCCGCCGCGTGACCATGCCCGAGAGGTCGTACGCGAAGTAGGCGGACCGCCCGGCGGCGACCTGGAGCTTGTCGAGGCGACCGGCGGCGTCATACACGTAGTAGTTCGTCTCGCCGTCAGGGTCGACGAGCTTCGTGCGCTTGCCGCTCAAGTCGAACTCGTAGTAGATCCACCCCGTGATCGTGGCCTTCTTCCCGACTCGGTCCATAGAGTCGTGGTCGAAGTAAGTCACGTTCAGCCCTTGGAGCCGGTCGTCCACGATCTTCAGGTTACCCACCGGATCGTACGTGTATACAAACAGCCTTGACCCCGAACGCACGAACTCAGGAC
>JACFNW010000403.1 GCA_019454665.1 Fimbriimonadaceae bacterium
TGCACCGTGGCCGTCGTCGGCAAATACACCAGCAATGGCGACGCGTACAAGTCCATCGCCGAAGCGCTTGTGCATGGCGGGATTCCGAGCGAGTGCAAGGTGGACGTTCGATGGATCGAGAGTGATTCGCTGGAGAACGGCCGCCCGCCCGAGGAGTTCTTGGCAGGAGTGGACGCGTTGGTCGTCGCCCCGGGGTTCGGCGGGCGCGGCATCGAAGGCAAGGTGCGCGCCATTCGCTATGCCCGCGAGAATGGCCTGCCATTCCTGGGCATCTGCTTGGGGCTGCAAATGGCCGTCATCGAGTTCGCCAGGCACGTGTGCGGGTTCGAGGGGGCGAACAGCGAGGAGATCGTCGAGAACGGCCCGCATCCCGTCATCCACTTGCTCCCCGAGCAACGCGACGTGACGGACAAGGGTGCCTCGATGCGGCTCGGCTCGTGGCCGTGCAACCTCACGCCGGGAACGCTGGCCCACCAGCTCTATCAGGACACGCGCATCACCGAACGCCACCGGCACCGGTACGAAGTCAACAACGACTACCGCGAGAAGCTGATCGAGCGGGGGATGATCGTGAGCGGCGTGTCGCCCGACTACCGCCTGGTCGAGATGATCGAGCTGCCCGAGCACCCGTTCTTCATCGCCACGCAGGCGCACCCCGAGTTCAAGAGCCGCCCCAATCGCCCGCACCCGCTGTTCGCGGGTCTGGTGCGTGCGGCCCTCGCGCGCCAAGCCGGTTCTTAGTCCGGGCGTGCCAAACTCGGCCCATGCGGTTCAAGAACTTCCAGATTTGGCGCGGACGCTTGCCGCATTGGCGCGCCGACGAGGTGCGGTACTACACCACGTTCCGACACCGGCGTCCGCTCGACGAGGATGAGCGGCGCACGCTGTTCGCCCAGTTGCTCAAGGCGAGCGGCAACCGCTACGACGTGTTCGTTCTGTGTGTGTTGCCCGAGGTCACCGAGCTGATGTTTCGGATGCGCGAGGACGCGAAGGGCCGTCCGTTCGAACTGGCTGCGATCATCGAGGGGGCAAAGCGCAAGGCTGGCAAGGCCATCGTCAAGGACACGGGCGAGCGGTACCCGCCGTTCTACACCGAATCGTACGACCGGATCGTTCGGGACGATGCCGAGTTCGAAGAGCGGTGGCTCGCCATCGTCGGCTCGCCCGTGGACGCCGAACTGGCCGACGAACCCGAGGAATACGAGTGCCTCTGGGTCGCGCCGGAGGCGTAGCCCTCGGTCGAGCCCGGGCCGACCCGTCGGGGGCTGAGAGCGCAGACGTGGGTCTGTTGTCACTCTGCAACAACCTTGTTATAATGGGTCACGTAGGAAGGTCTGCTTGGATTCAACCAGGTTTTCCCACGAGGAAGCTGAACCTTGGGGGACGAATCTCCGATCAGAGGACTGGAATGAGTAAGGAACTGATTCGATTGCGCGTGGTCGTAGATCCCGAAGATCTGGCGGCAGCTCCGGTCCTTTACTCCAACCATGTGACCGCTCAGGCTACACCAGACGAGCTGTTCCTCACGTTTCACGTTCGCAAGAACCACTGCGCCGACTTTGCCAATCCCGACTCGGAGGGGACGGTCCAGGTTCCCGGTGAGCCGCTTGCAACGTTCGTCGTGAGTGTCCCTCTGGCGTTGCGTATGGCCAAGATGATCCTAGCCCAGTGTGTCGGCAACAGAGACGCTTCCGAAGCGTCGCTCGGGGATGCGTTGAGGGCTTGGAGATTCGGGCTGGAGACGAATGATGGCGTCCAGTTACAGCTACCTTGAGACCCGAGAGGGCGAATCGACGCGCCAGATGTTCTTCAAGGGCATGCGCAAGCGCGCTTGGACGGTCGTTGCTTTGATGCGCGTTCAGAAGATGACGCCTGAGCAGATCGCCTCGAGCCATGGCGTGCCGGTTCCGGCTGTCTACGAGGCCATCGAGTGGTGCGACGCCAACCGCGAGCTCATCGAACGGGAGGATCGCGAGGAGTTGATCGCCGCCTCTACCTGGAGATTCGGGTGATCATCCGAGTGCTCCTAGATGAAGATTCCGGTTCGAAGGATTTGGTCGTTGCACTTACGGCCTCGCCGGTGGAGATCGGGGCTCAAGCGGCCCTGTTTGATGTAGCACGTGTTGTCGACCTCGGACTCGGTGGCGCTGGCGATCGGGTGTTTCTGGCACGCGCAGGCGAAGAAGGGCGTCTTCTCGTAACCCGCAACCGTGGGGATTTCTTCAAGTTGACCCAAGAAGGCCTCAATGTGGCCGGAATCTGCTTCGCAACCAGGCCGCACAAGTCAGACTATGTGGTCGCACACTCCATCCGAAACGCCGCAATTGCCTTCCAAGGCCGGTTTGCCGGACTGTTCATCGACCTCACACATTACGAGGCGTACCCTCACACGTTTCCCGTCGACAACGACGAAGCCTGACCCTTGACGTCGCGAGTTCACATGGGGCACCCCAACGCCATGCACCGCTGGTAGCGACGTCCGCTTCTGATACTCGGTTCGACACGCCGGAGCGAGCCCTAGGCGATCCGCAGCGTCGAACGCGTCATCGCCTGAACGACCGTGCCTTCGCGGACGGTGAACGCGTCGCCCGTCCGATAAACGTAGTCGTTCGGGTCCTCGCCAAACGTCACCCACACGGTGCCCGTCTCGACCACCGCCTCACGGCCCACCCAATGGTCGGGGACGTGTTCCACTTCAATCATCCTTAGGTCCAATCGCCACCCAGTGGGGGGTGCGATGGCCTCGATCAGTGTTGGACTCATGCTTTGATTGTTGCCGGTTTCAGGTTCGCGGACTAGGCTGGTCGGGACTTCCTAC
>JACFNW010000404.1 GCA_019454665.1 Fimbriimonadaceae bacterium
GGTTAAAACGCCATGCAATCGTAATCCCGGATAAGGCCGACGATGCGTCCGATCACTTTGGCGTCCTCGCGGTCTATGGGGATGGGGTCGTAGGCCGGGTTGCTCGGCATGAGCCGCGTGCCCTTGCGGTCGAAGTGGATCCGTTTCACCGTGGCCTCGTCGCCGAGCATCACGGCCACCAAGTCGCCGTGATTGGCCGTCGGCTGAGGACGGACGACCACCAAATCGCGGGGCATGATGCCCTCGCCCGTCATCGAATCGCCCTTGACGCGGAGCAGAAAGGCGTGCTCGATGTTGCGGACCATTTCGGATGGGACCGGGATGAGGTCCTCGACGTTTTCTTGGGCTGCGATGGGCGTTCCGGCCGCGATGGTGCCGACCAAGGGCAGCATCGCCACACGTTGATTTGCCTGGTAGGCGGGGTGGGTCAGCTTGATCGAACGCGGCATATTGGAGCGGGAGATGAAGCCCTTGCGCTCCAGCGCATCCAAGTGGACCGTGACCCCCCGTAGGGACCCGATTTCGAAGTGCTTGCCGATCTCGCGGATCGAGGGCGGATATCCTTCGCGTTGGATGTAGTCGAGCACGAATTGAAGGATTTCCTTCTGTCGGATGGTGAGACCTTTCGCCATGATGGAGCCTGTGACCGCAGAGCCAGTCTACAAGAAGAGACGCTCATGTGTCTACCAAAGTCTCGGGTTTTCCACACATTCTTCACCTTCTCGGCTGGGCGTGGTCGGCTGGGGTACTCTCGCCAGCGGATCGCGGTCGGCCCGACGGTCCGATTCTTCACCATGTCGGTTCTTGTCGGTAGTTCAACGCGCGTCGTCGTTTGTGGGATGACGGGTCGCGAGGGCGGTTTCCACACCCAGCAGATGATCGAGTACGGCACCCAGGTCGTGGGTGGCGTCACCCCCGGGAAAGGAGGCACCGAGTTCCTTGGTCGCCCCGTCTTCGATTCGGTCAAGGATGCCGTTGCCGCCACCGGCGCCAACGCCGCCGTGATCTTTGTGCCGCCTCCGTTTGCGGCGGACTCTGTCCTTGAATGCGAAGCCGCCGGTATCCCATTCGTATCGCTCATTACGGAAGGCGTGCCCGTGCAGGACATGGTGCGCGTTCACGCGCGGCTCAAAGCCAATGGACGGACGACGCTGCTGGGCGGAAACTGCCCCGGCATCATCACGCCCGGCGAATGCAAGATGGGCATTATGCCAGGCCACATCTTCACCCCGGGTCCGGTCGGCATGGTGAGCCGCTCGGGGACCCTGACCTATGAAATCGTCTGGGAACTGACCAGCGCGGGCATCGGCCAGACCACGTGCATCGGCATCGGCGGCGACCCGCTGCCTGGGATGCGCTTTGTGGACGCCCTGCGGCTGTTCAATGCCGACCCGGACACCAAGGCCGTGGTGATGGTCGGCGAAATCGGCGGTTCGGACGAGGAAGAGGGCGCGGCATACATCAAGGCGCACATGACCAAGCCGGTCGTCTCGTTCATCTCCGGGCGCACCGCTCCCCCTGGCAAGCGCATGGGCCATGCCGGGGCCATCATCAGCGGCAACACGGGAACGCCCCAGTCCAAGGTGAGCGCGCTCAACGACGCGGGCGTGCCGGTCGCCGACAAAACGAGCGAGATTCCCGCCTTGGTGCGTCTGGCGCTCGATCGCACCGCCGTCACGTCTTAACCCACCTTCACCGGGCCACAGCGTCGTGGCCCACGAGTCATGAACGAGAACTACTTCGACAACGCCGCTTCGACTCCCGTGGACCCGATCGTGGTCCAAGAGATGTTGCCGTTCCTCACGGAGGCACACGGAAACGCCCACTCGATCCACTCGGCCGGCATGCGTGCGATGCAAGCCGTGGAGTTGGCTCGCGAGCGTGTGGCCGCTCTGATCGGAGCGGAAGACCCCGACGAGGTCGTGTTCACCTCTGGGGCGACGGAATCGAACAACTGGGTGCTTCGCAGCTACGGCAAGATCGCGATCGGCCCGTTCGAGCATCCCTCGGTGGCCGTGACGGGGTGTTGCGTGGGTGCGGAAGTGCTTGGCAACGAGGGCGAGACGATCATGCCGCCGACGAGTTCGCCGGACTTGGTGAGCGTGATGTGGGTCAACAACGAGATGGGCGGCATCCTCGACGTGCCCGCCTGTCGGACGTGGGCGCGCAACGTCCACTCGGACCTGACCCAAGCGGTTGGGAAGGTGCCTTTCGATCTCAAGAGCATCTGCTTCGGCTCGCTCAGCGCGCACAAGTTCTATGGCCCCAAGGGCGTTGGCGCTCTCTACGCCCACGGGGGATGCAACCTCGACCCGTTGCTCGCCGGCGGAGGTCAGGAGCATGGCGCGCGTGCCGGAACGCTCAACGTCCCCGGCATCGTGGGCATGGGCGCGGCGGCTGCGGTCGCCAGGGACCGGCAGGAGCAGGATTTCGCCCACGCCACCGAACTTCGCGCCATCGTCTTGGATGAACTGTCCAGCGTTTCCGATTGGCGCGAGAACCGTTGCACGAGGCAGAGCCCGTTTGTGCTGAATCTGAGTTTCCTGGGGTTGGTCGGCGAGGCGCTCGTGGTCGAACTCGATTGCGTCGGCTTTGCGGTGAGCGCGGCATCGGCGTGCAAGTCGTCGAGCCACGGCACCTCGGGTGTCCTCACGGCTCTGGGCGTCCCCGCGGATTGGGCCAAGGGCGCGTTGCGCATCAGTTTCGGTCGTTCGAACACCAAGGAATCGGCGCGTGCCCTCGGCGTTGCGCTGAGAGAGGGTGTGGCTTCGCTTCGCGCCATGCGCTAGCGCGATCCTCATCGGGGTATCGTATGTC
>JACFNW010000405.1 GCA_019454665.1 Fimbriimonadaceae bacterium
CTCGCGAGAAGCGTCGTTCGTTCGAGGGGTGGGACTACTGGGGCCGGCCGGTTCCCAACTTCGGAGACCCATCCGCCAAGCGGCTGATCGTCGGATTGGCGCCCGCAGCCCACGGGGCCAACCGCACGGGCCGCATGTTCACCGGCGACCGCAGTGGCGACTGGCTCTATCGGGCTCTGCACCGCGCGGGCCTCGCCAACCAACCGACCTCCGACAGCCGCGACGACGAGCTCGCGCTGAACGGCGTGATGATCACGGCGGTGTGTCACTGCGCCCCGCCGGACAACAAGCCAACACCCGCCGAGATCGAGGCCTGCTCACCGTTCCTTGCGGAGTTGTTGGCGTCTCGGTCTTGGACTTCGATCCTGTGTTTGGGCGGGTTGGCATGGGATCGGCTGTTTCGGCACCTCGGGGCAAGGGCGCCGAAGTTCGCGCACGGATGCGAGGTGATCCACGCGGGCACGACGATCCTCGCCAGCTACCACCCCAGCCAGCAAAACACGTTCACCGGTCGGCTCACCGAGGCGATGCTGGACGACGTGGTGGCGCGGTTCGCCTCAGGCTAGCCTGCTTGCAGCACAAGCACCGACTGAATCGGCAAGTTGAGGGTGAGGCGGCCATCGGCGTCGGCTCTCAGGTCGAGCGCCTTGGGAGGCTGGTTGGCTTGGTGCAGTATGCCCGTGACCTTGGCGTTTTTGGGCAGGCCGCTTAGCGCCGCACTTCCCTTGCCGATCGTGTTCACCACGAGCAGCGAGACGCGCCCCCCGTTCGGGGCCAACGTGCCGCAAACCACCAAGTCGCGGCTGCTTGCCGATGCTTCGACCACGCGGGAACCCTTTGCGAGCACGCCGTCCATCGAGCGCATCACCTCGAGAACGGGATAAGGGTGGGTGCCCGTTTTGTCGGCCAGCGGGTAGTTGTCCTGGTACGTCCAGTAATCCATCAAGGTGGCCCCTGTCAGGCGGATTGTGCGGGCGTAGGCTTGAGCGGTACGCAACGCGTTGTCCCACTTGTTCCAGGGCGATTGGGCTTGCCAAAGCGCCGAGTCGTGCCCGGCTTCGAGGCACCACACCTCTTTGCCGTAGCGCTTGCCCAGGTCCGCGATGCCCTTGTACACCGAATCGGGCGCGCTCAGAGCGTCCCAACTGTGGAAGCTGATCGGGCCGAGGTACTTGGCGATTCGGGGGTCCTCCAGCAAGGGTACAGCGTGGGCGGCGAGGTTCGAGCCATTGGCCGAATCGGACACGAGGAACTTCGTCTTGAGGCCCAGCGCCTCGAACCGGGGTCCGGCGATGGCGATGAAGTCCGCCAACTCCTTGCCCGAGAACTTGAAGTTGACGCCGTAGTCGGGCTCGTTGAACGAGAAGTACTCGACCTCCGCGCCGTAGGCGTCGCGGGCCCTCACCAGGAACTGGGCGATGGCTTCGGCGCAGTCGGCGTAGCGCTCCCTGGGCATTACCTTGCCGCTCTGTTCGCGCGCGCCGGGGAGCAACCACGTCGGCCCCTCCCAAACCGAGGCGACCGTGGGGATGCCCCGCTTGGCGAACAACTCGAGTTGCTGGAGCGCGGCACGAGCCGGACCCTCCTCGCGGTAGACGCCGGGCGAGGGGGCCCAGACTTCCAAAGGCACGCCGATGCGCGCATGCACCACGTTCAAGCGGTCTAGGGTGAGTCGCCCCACGGCGTCCATCGGTTCGGTGTGGCCGTACCGAGGCTGGCAGAAGTTGCCGCCAAGCCCGCGCATGGTCTGAAACGTCTTGCTCGTGTCGAGCGTCACGCGAACGTCGCCCAACGGCATGGATTCGACCGCTTGACGCTGGACATCGTCCAACGAGCGGGATTTGCCGAAGTTCACGATCGAGACGCCAGCGAGTTCGACCGTCTGACGCCCGAAGGCCATCCGGATCGAGGCCATCGCCTCGCCGGGGGCATAGGTTTCGGCGCTTTGGAACGCGATCACGCTCTTCCGGAACCGGGCGGGGTCTGGGTGGGCCTCGATGCTCGCGCCGACCGACTTCGTCCAAGGCGACGTGCTTCGCTCGAACAAGAACATGGCCGCGGCTGGCCCGCCCGATTCGGACCTTCCCCTCAAGTAGAGTTCGGCCAGAAGCACGTCGCCTTTCTCCACGCGGGCAGCGTTCGGCAGCGTGAGTTGCGTCGCGTTCGAATCGGCGGCATCGCCCCCGATCCGCACCCGCAACGCCCGGGAAAAGCCCGGGCCTTCGGCAGCAACGACCTCGGATCGCGATTGCGTGGCGTCCAACCCCCCGACGGGAACGGACAGGTGCGCGTCCTTGGCCAAGACGCTCGACCCCGAAGCGGTGGGCTGAGCGCACGCCAGAGGACAAATCAGGAGCGACAGCACGCAAGCAGAAGCGAAAGGCCGCATGATGCCTTCTATTCTCGCACTTGCCGCTTCGCGACCAGACGGGCCACATGGCCCAGCACGTCGTCGCCCGCCTCTTCGATCGAGACACGCGTCGTATCCAGGGTGGTGGTGGCGATGCCCGAAATGGCCCGATGACCTAAAAGGGCGTCGTTCAGGGCCCGCGAAGCGCGAAGCTGCCTCCAGTCGGTCTCCGAGAAGGCGGGCCTTCCTCGGGCCACGTTGCGCTCGCCGATGGCCTCTTCGTCGGCGATCAGGTGGACGTCCAACTCAACGATGGCCATGTGGGGAACGAGGCGTCTGGCCAGCCCCAAGGAGGCCGAGTACAGGTCGAGCAAGGACCTGGCCGCATCGGTGGCGGCAATGCCCAACTCGTCGGCGATGCGGACGGCCTGGATGCCGATGTGCCCCGGGAATCCGCG
>JACFNW010000406.1 GCA_019454665.1 Fimbriimonadaceae bacterium
GATGTTCGCCAGGTTGTTGGTCAGCAGCCCGTGACGCATGGTGGTCCGATCCAACGCCTTGGCCAGGTTCTGGCTGTGCGGGCCGAAAAAGGAGTCAAGGATCTTCATGCTCTGCTCGGGTTCTCTGCTCGGCGCAAGAGGGCTCATCAGGGTTATCGGCGCACTCGACGCACGACTGGAGGGATTGCTTGCGCGACTTCCGATCATGCGGCGCGAGGGCCCAAGCCTCAGAACTGATCGGTCAGGAACATCTGCGGAACCCAGTCGGCTCCGGTCGTCATGAACAGGAGTTCCGAGTCGCGCGTCAGGAGCGGGATGGCCAGGTCCCGAGTCACCGCGCTCAGCCCGATCCACTCCACGTGGCCGCCCAAGTCGAGGGGCCAGCCGTCTGGAGGCACGAGCAACTCGCGGGTCGTGCCCGAATCGAGCTTGAGGTAGCCGCCGCCCAGCGCGTACGGCACGCCCTTGGCCCAACTCCAGTAGTTCCACCGGCCTTCGTCGCGAACGAATCGGCGATCGTCCGCGCCCGACCAACTCTCGTACCGGAGCCTCACCTCCTCGACGCTCATGCGCGCCAGCTTGCCCCTGCCCGGGTTCGTCGGGAGTCGCCCGCGAACCACCTCGTCCACCACCTCGAACCCGAGACGGCGATACAGCTCGGGACGATTGGCGAAGAGGCACGCCGGCCCCACGGCATCGAGGATCGCTTCGAGCATGCGTTGGGCGTGCCCTTGGCCTCGCCGCTCAGGGTGGATGGCGACGTTGCTGACACCGGCCAGGACACCGCGTCCGAACGGCAATTCCAGGGTGGAGACCGATCCGATCAGTTGTTCTCCATCAAACAGTGCCCACCGCCCCCGCTGGGCGAACAGAGGGTCCGAGTAGAACGCCAGCGCCGATTGTCCGGCGTTCAGACCGAAGGCCAGACAGAGCAACGCCAAGTAGGCGTCCTCTTCGCCTCTACTGACCCTGCGTACCGCCAGTCCCAACCGGCCTCCCATCGTTCGGCGGATCCGGAGTCGTTCGGCGAAGACGCACCATCACGCGCACCCGATCGCTGCCTTTGAGTTGCAGACCCGAGCGGACGACCAGTTTCACCTGCTGGGACTTGTTCGCCGACAATCCCGACAAGTCTATGGGTTCCGTACGGATGGTGTAGGCCGAGGCGAGATCGGCGAATTCGCCGCGAACGGTCGCCTGATTCGGAGTGACCTCGTAGTCTTGAACTTCGTACCCAAACGCAGGCGCGCCGCGAAACTCGGGCACGACCAAGAGCTGCTTCTCGGGGATGTCCGGCATGATCGTCGGCGCGATCACGACCTCTGGGGGATCAATGCGCACGAACGGAACGGCCTTTCCATCGGCGTCCAGCGCCTCCAAATCGGCTCGAACGACCTTGCCCTCTTCGACCTCGTTGAGGTTGAACACGGCCTGAACTCGGGTCACCCGAGATAGGAACCTGGTGGGGGCCGAGAGTTGGGCCGTCTCGGGCTGCGTGGTGTACGAAGTCAGGAACATTCCCTTTTGGAGGTTCAATCGGCCTCGCGTGGCGATCTCCACGGTCTTGCTGACCTGGAGAACGGGCTCAAGGGTCACCTGCACGTAGTTGTTGACGAGTTCGACCTTGCGCGCGGAGGCTGGGGCGTTCAGCGTGACGGGGTAGTTTCGCTGACCGGGTTCGCCCTCCGTGAGGTCCACCGTAGCCGTTATCCGGTTTCGATCGAGAGCCTTGAGTTGTTCGTCGGTGCCCTCCAGGATCACGCGCACGGAGTTGGGCCCGGCAGTCCTCACCAACGAACCCGCAGGCTCACGATAGAACAAAGCCACGTCAACGGTCTCCTGCTTGACGAACTCGGGCTCTGCGTTGATGTAGCGGACCGTGAACCAGAGCAGGACGCTCAGCATCATGGAGATCGCCATGAGCGCGAGGTTGTTCTTCAGGTAGGCCGTGGTCACGCCGCCTCGCCTCCCTGCCCGTTGCGACGCTCTTTGCGCTTCCATCGCGGCTCGCGTTCTTCGTCCTTGGGCTGGTTGCGGAGCCGCTCCTCAAGCAGGCGCCTCATTTCCGCCGCCGTGTTGGCGCGGTGGTATTCGCCGTTCGAGGCGATGGTCACGATGCCGCGCTCTTCGCTCACGATGACCGAGACGCAGTCGAGGGCTTCGGTCACGCCGATGCCTGCGCGGTGCCGCAGGTGGAGCCGAGGGTCAATGCGCGGGTTGTCGCTGAGCGGAAGCCGGCAGGCCGCCGCGACCAGCAGATCGCCGCGAATGACGGCCGCGCCATCGTGCAACGGGTTCGAGCCATAGAAGATCGAGCCCAGCAGTTCTTTGGTCACGGGCGCGCCCAAAGGAACGCCGCTGGCCACGATCTCGTGCAACGATGCCCCGCGCTCGATCACCAACAGCGCGCCCACGTGCTTCGACGCCAAATCCATGCTCACCGAGACGATGCTCTCGATGGTCGAGTCCCCGATCGCACCCGACGGTCGAACCAGGAGTTGTGGGATCAAGCCGATCCTGCCAAACCCTTCGAGCATGGCCCGCAACTCGGGGAGCAGCAGCAACGCGATGGCGAACGGCGCGACCGGCACGAGCTGCTTCATCAGCCACGCCAAGGTCTGCAGGCCGAAGAACTCGGCACCCGCCCAGACGACGACGAACGCGACCACGCCTCCCAGGATGCGCCACGCCCGTGTGCCCCGAATGAGCTTGAGCAACCGGAACACAAGGAAAGCCACGATCAGGATGTCAACGACATCTCTGACCCAGGACGTGCCGGGTGTTCGCTGAAAGAGCAGTTCCAAGG
>JACFNW010000407.1 GCA_019454665.1 Fimbriimonadaceae bacterium
ATTGCTCGTCGCCATCTTCTCGAACGGGCACATCGAGAACCGGATGCTGACCGTTCCCCCGGGGCTGTCGCTAGAGGACGTGGGGCGCGTGAACGAGGCGCTGTCGAAGCATGTTGCCGGCACGACGGTTTCGGGGCTGGGCCGCTTGAAGTCGGCTCCGGGCCAGTGGAGTCCGGCGACCGACGAGCTGTTGGGGACCTTGTGGGCGTCGCTCAAGGACATCGGCACCGATTACGCGCGTGGCCAGTTGGTGATGGAAGGCGAGGAGTTCTTGCTCGCGCAGCCCGAGTTCCGGCGGGACTTTCAGACGTTGCGCGAGGTGCTCGATCTGCTCGCCGACCAAGAGGCGATCTACGAGGCCGTCAACGACGCGACCGACGATTCGGCGACGGTGAGGATCGGTCGGGAGAACCGGATCGAGCCGATGAGATCGCTCTCGATGGTCCGAAGGACCTTCTTTGCAGGCGAGACGCCGGCTGGGACCATCGCCCTGATCGGCCCGACCCGGATGGCCTACGACTCCGGGATCACGCTGGTCTCGTTGACCGCGCAAGCGATCTCGGACGCCCTCGCCAGGTTCGCCAGGTAGGCGTTCGGGGCTGGGGAGGGCGGTCGGGGCATTATCGGCACGTTGAATCTGAATTCTCACCCTGGATTCACCTGAAATGTCCCCCACATTGGGGACTTGCCTGGTAAGATTGATTGCGTAACACTAACGGCAACTTCGACCACCGAACGTGGGCGGAGGGACGAAGAATCCTTAGGAGTTCTCGGAATCATGCGCAAACTCGCTCTCACACTCGGACTCGCAACCGTCGCCGGCATGGCGTTGGCGCAACCGCTCGGCGGTCGCGTCTTCAACTACACGGTCGACAGCGACTACACCGGCCACTACCATGGCCTCGTCAACATCATCTACTTCCCGATGCCCACGACGGCGTACGTGAACCCGTACCTGTACGTCAACGGCTTCATGCAGGTCAACTGGACGGTCGACGGCTGGGGCTCCGGCTCCGACGAGACGTTCACGACGATCAACTTCTACCACAACGAGATCCTCGGCCTCGACTTCGAAGGCTTCGGCGATCTCACCAAGGTCCCCGGCTCCGGCCCTTCCGGCCCGCTGACGAACCTGAACATCCCCATGCAGTACCGCGCGGTCGTCAAGGACATCAACGGTCTGCCCATGTTCAGCGGCGGCGGTTCGCCCTTCAACTCGACCTACGGCAACGGCTTCTTCTTCAACACGGTTTGGAGCCCGAGCAGCTTCCTCGCGCCCTGGTTCAGCGGCGGCAAGGCGAGCGTCGAGGTCTACCGGAAGATCACGGTCAGCCCGGACCACGGCCCCGGCACCTACGTCAACCCGTCGGCCAATCTCGTCCTGTACCGGCTCTGACGAGCGAGGTTCGGACCGAAGGAACATCCGTCCCGGCAACGGGGCGGATGTTCCGCTTTTGAGCCCCGTGACTTTGCAGACCTACGTTGGGGGGCTACGATCCTCGGAGCCATCCGTCTAAACTTTGGTACGCACACGCCAATCTTCGAGATGACAAACCGATGACAAGAACCACCCGAGCCCTCATCGCCCTTGGCTGCCTGTTCGCCTCCATTCCCTCGGCGATCGCGCAAACGGCCCAACTGCGGCCGGACGACCAGAACTCGGCCATCGGCGGCTGGTTGGTCTCCCCCACCATTTTCCGCGAGTTCGTCACATCGGCACCGCGGCGCGGGTCGCTCAAACTCAAAATCGAGTGCCCCCCCATCGCCTTGAACCGCGCCGTGCGCGGCGAGATTGACATCCGGCCCTTCATGCCCGAAGACTGGACCTACAAGTCCTTGGTCGGTCAGGACCACCCGCGCGACTGCTCCAAGTGGTTTCCCAAGAGGTCGTGGGACCAGACGCTCAACCCGGGCGCGAAAGAAGTCATCAGCCTCGATTACGACATCCCTCGCGACGCCAGCGGTTGCTATTGGGCCATGATCCAAGTCAAGCCCCGGCCCGTCGGCTCCGATCGCGGCGCCACGGTCATCTACGAAATCCCCGTCATCATGACCGTCCGTCGAGCCGCGAAGCCCGAGATCACATTGGTTTCCCCCGAACTCACCGCGGTCCCGAACGCCCCGGGGAACTACCAAGCCAAGATGGGCATGATCAACGAAGGATCGAGTTTCGCCGTGATCGGCATGCTCGCGACGCTTCGCGATCTGACGCGGAATCGAGTGGTCACGGAGCAAGCCATCGAGGACCGCAACATCCTGCCCGGCACACGACGCCACCTGTCCGTCATGCTCCCGAACATCCCGGATGGTCGCTACCGCCTGAGCATCCGCGCCGATCTGGGCCGACGCCGCATCCCCCCTATGGAGACCGAGTACGTGATCTCAAGGGGCGTGCCGCAACGCGCCACCGCCGAGGTACTCGCCAAACAAATCCCCGTCGTGATAGATCCCGCCGCCAAGCCCTTCCCCGAGACGCAGGCCGGCGGCGTGCGAGCGCAGAGCATTCGAGTCATCAATCAGTCGAACAAGCCGATGAGCTTGGACGTGGCGACCAAGCCGCTCGAGCAATCCGCCTCGGGCAGCATCGGTGTCGCCGATTCCCCGATTCCGCCGGGTCTGGTCGTCGAAACGCGACCGAATCAATTGACCTTGTCTCCGGGACAAACGGGAGTCGTCACGATCATCGCCCGACTCGACCGCGCGGCCAAAGGGGAGTTCTGGTTCGGGGTGGAGGTCAAGGACCGCCAGGACCCCAACGGCCTCAGCGAACTCATGGTGACCCAGTTGCCCGTCAAG
>JACFNW010000408.1 GCA_019454665.1 Fimbriimonadaceae bacterium
CCTGCACTTCGTTCTGGAAGCCTTCGGGGAAGAGCGGGCGGATGGAGCGGTCGATGATGCGCGCCGAGAGGATTTCCTCGTCGCGCGGACGCCCTTCGCGCTTGATGAAGCCGCCCGGGATCTTGCCGGCGGCGTAGGTCTTCTCGCGGTACTCGACGGTGAGCGGGAAGAAGGGGAGCGTGCTCTTCTTGTCGCTGACGGTGACGGCGGCGAGGACCATCGTGTCGCCGAACTGGACGAGCGCCGAGCCGGCGGCCTGCTTGGCCATCCGCCCCGTCTCCAGGACGAAGCGACGGCCCGCGAAGGTCCGTTCAATGCGATGCATCATGTGTGGTGTTCCGTGTAGAACGCAAAACGCGCGGGCCGCCAAATGCGCCCGCGCGATTGCGTTGCGTGGTTCTTAGTAGCGCAGACCCAGGTCCGCGATGAGCTTGCGATAGCCTTCGACGTCCGTGCGCTTGAGATAATCAAGCAGGCGACGGCGCTTGCCGACGAGCTTCAGCAGGCCGCGGCGGCCGTGGTGATCCTTGGCGTGCCCCCGGAAGTGCTCCGTGAGGTAGTTGATCCGTTCGGTCATCACGCCGATCTGGACGTACGACGACCCCGTGTCGGTGTCGTGGCGGCGATTCTTGGTGATCGCCGGCTTCTTGTCAAAAGCCATTTCCTGGTTCTCTGCGTACTTCGGTGATTAGCCCATTTACTCGTAGCTTGGAAAAATACCCTACTTGCTGGGGTATGTAAAGCCCCAGTACGAACTTACGGGGAGATTCTGGATTCCGGATTTCGGATACTGATATCGGATACGAATCGCGGAATTGGATAGAGGATAAGATCACCTATCCAAATTCCGCCTTCAAAATCCGGAATCAGTATCCCAAATCCGGAATCCGGAATCCGCTATCGAAACAACGCCACTATGTCGTTGAACATCACCACCGCGAAGAGCGCCACGATGGCGGCCAGCCCCAGCCGCATCACCAGCTCTCGCGTGCGGAGGCTGAACGGCGACCCCTTCAGCGACTCGGCGATGGTCATCACCACCTGCCCGCCATCGAGAATGGGGATCGGCAGCAAGTTCAGCACCGCCAAGTTGATGCTCAGGAAGGCGATCAGCGCCCACAGCGACTCGAGCCCCGTCTTGGCGGCCGCCACCGACGTGCGGGCGATGGCCACGGGACCGCCGAGGTTCTTGACCGAAATCGAACCCTGGAACAGCCCGCCAACCACGCCCACCACCGACGTCGCCATGGTCCACGTGGCGTGTGCGCCCGCGACCGCTGAGGCGCCTAGGCCGATCCGCTCGCGTTGTACGCGCTCCTGCGGGTAGGCGCCAATTCGCCCCACGGTGATGCGCTTTCCCGTCGCCGGATCGGCGCCATCCTGCGCCACCGGAACCACCGAGATGGATACGGGACTCCCCGCGCGGACGACCTCGATCGTGATGCCAGTGCCGGCCGATTTCGAGATGGTCCCCAGAAGGTCGTTCCAGGCCCGCACCGGCTGTCCGTCGATGGCCACCACGGAGTCGCCGCGCTGCAACCCGGCCTGCGCGGCGGGCATTCCGGCGATCACCGAATCGACCACCGCCGGCACATACGAACGCCCGTAGTAGGCAAAAACTCCCGTGGAGACCACGAGCGTCAGCACCACGTTCATCGTCACGCCAGCCAGCATGATCACCAGTCGCGCCCACAGCGGCTTGCTCTCGAACCAGCGATTCGCCGGCACCGGCTTGGGCCCAAAGGGAATCATGGCGTTCTCGTCCCAGTCCGCGGGACGATCTTCGCTTCCCCCTTGCTCCTGCTCCCCACCGGGCCCGGTCCCCTGCCCCTCAGGAACGCCCCCCTCGATCGCCGCCATCGTCTCGTCGTCGCGGCTCGCCATTCGCACATACCCGCCGAGCGGGAGCGCGGCGATCACATACTCGGTCTCCCCACGCCGCTTCTTCCAGAGCGCGGGACCGAACCCAATGGAAAAACGCGGCGCGTACACCCCGGTCCACTTGGCGGCAAGGAAGTGCCCGAGCTCGTGCACGAAGATCACGAGCCCAAGGACCAGGATTGGAGCAAGCCATGCTAGCGACATCCCAAAGTCTCCCTCACCGTTCGCCGTGCCTCCGCGTCAGCCTGCCACAGGGTCTCCAACGTCCCGCCGGGCAGTCCGTGCAGCCGATCGAGCGCCGCCGCCACCCCCGTGGCGATCCCGCCGAACGGGATCCTCCCCTCCAAGAATAACGCCACGGCCTCCTCATTTGCTCCATTGAAGACCGCCGGAGCGGCCCCCCCGGCGCGGCCTGCCGCCACCCCAAGTCCGAGACACGGGAAGGCGTCGTGGCGAACACCCTCAAAGGTCAGCCGCCTCGCGGCCACCGGATCGAACGCCGGGATGCCGCGATCTTCGATGCGGTCCGGATGCGACAGGGCGTACAGAATGGGAAGCTCCATGGACGGGACGCCGAGTTGGGCGAGCACACTCCCGTCGCGGAACTCGACCATCGAATGCACGATGCTCTGCGGATGCACGACCACCTCGATCTGGTCGTACCCCAGCCCAAACAGGAAGTGCGCCTCGATGACCTCGAGCGCCTTGTTGGCGAGGGTGGCACTGTCCACCGTGATCTTGCGCCCCATCGACCACGTGGGGTGACGCAGGGCATCCTGCACGGTCGCCTGCGACACACGCTCCGCGGGCCATTCGCGGAACGGTCCGCCCGACGCCGTAATGACCAACTTCTTCACCTCGGCGGCGCCGCGTCCGCCAAGGCACTGCAGGATGGCCGAGTGCTCGCTGTCCAC
>JACFNW010000409.1 GCA_019454665.1 Fimbriimonadaceae bacterium
TTTGCGTCGGGATTGGGTGCGCCACTCTTGACGAAAGATGGATCGACTCACGCTGCTGCCTCCTCCCGCTCTGCGCCGCGTTCGTACTCGGCCACCAATCGCGTGTACGCTTCGCCCCGAGCGAGAAGGGCTGGATGGTTGCCGACTTCGACCAGAACGCCGCCGACCAAAACGCCGATCTGATCCGCATGGACGGCCGTGTGGAGTCGGTGCGTGACCAAGACAATGGTCTTACCCGAGAACACCGTCTCGATGGTCGCCATGACCGAAGCCTCGGTCGGTCCGTCCAAGGCCGAAGTGGGCTCGTCGAGGATGACCATGCCCGGATCGCCGATCAAGGCGCGGGCGATCCCGATCCGTTGCCGCTGGCCCGCCGAAAGGCCGTGCCCGCTCTTGAGGTCTTGGTCCAAGCCATCGGGCAACGCCTCCACCCAAGGCCCCAACCCCACCTGATCGAGCACGGCCCGCAGTTCGTCGTCCGTTGCATCGGGCTTGCCGAACCGGATGTTGTTGGCCAGCGTGCCCCCGAAGATGAACGTCTCCTGCTGAACGACGGCGATGCGGCGCAGGTAGGTGTCCAAGTGCAGGTCGCGCAGGTCGTGGCCGTCCACAAAGACGCGCCCCGTCTCGGGGTCGTGAAGCCGCAGCAACAGGGCGACCAGCGTGCTCTTTCCCGAACCGCTCGGCCCCACGATGGCCGTCGTGGTGCCCGGTGCGATGGTCAGGTTCACCCCGTCCAAGACCCGCCCCCGACCGGGACGGGAGAACGAAACGTTCTCGAACGCCACGTCGCCACGGACCTCTCGCAATCGAACCGCATCGGGTCGGTCAACCACATCGGGCTCGACGCGGAGGAACGCCATCAACCGCTCGGTGCTCACCATGGTCTGCCGCACCCAATTGTAGAAGTTGGCGATGCGCTCAAGCGGGAAGTTGAGCCGCCCCAAGTAGGCGATCATGGGCGCGGTCATGCCCAACGTCATCTCGCCGAACACGACCTTCCGCATGAAGTACAGGTACACCGTCGTCGTCTTGAGGTACGGGATCAGCCGCTGCGTGGCGAACTCGAACCACACCAAGATCAGGTAGTTCTGGTTCCCCAGCCGCTGAACAGCCGTGGCCCGCGAACCGTGCTTGAACCGTTCATGCTGCTCGCGCCCGAACGTCTTGGTGATCGCGAACGAGGACGCCGCCTGCTGGATCGTCGCGTCGCGCATCTCGCAGCAGAACAGCCGGCGTCGGTCGATCTCGCGCCCGACCGTAGTCACCCAGTGGAACAGGATCGTCCACGGGACGAGGAACGCGACCACGATGGCCGTGATCAGCGGATCAATGTAGCTCACGTAGGCGAACAGCAACGCGAACTGAACGACCATCAGGAACGTGGGGATGATCCGGTAGATCGTGTGGCCGACGCGGTCGGAGTCGATGAGCACGCGGTCCACCATCTGCCCGACGGGTCGAGCGTCGAGCGTCCGCATGCTCAGGCGCTGGATCTGACGATACATCCGGTTGCGGATGTCGAGTTGGATCTTGAGTTCGATGTACAGGTAGAGGTAGTCGCGCGCCACCTGCAACACCTGCATCCACAGCCCGAGGCCGACCGCCATCAGGGCCACGCGCCACACGAGGTCCCAATCCTTGTTCGGCAGCGCCGAGTCCAGCATGAACGTGGTGAACCACGGCGGGATGAACGCCAAGCCCAACAGCGAGATGTCGGCCATCGTCACCAAAATGAGCTTGCGAACGTAGGGCTTGAGCCAAGGCAAGCAGAACTTCAACGCCTCCCAAGCCCCGAGCGAGGAGTCGGCCGCGTCTTGGGCCAGCGCCTCCTCTTCGGTCATAGTGAACAGCTTGCGAGGCTCACGCATCGTCGTCGCCTCCCCGCGCGATGAGGGCGTGCGCCGTCTGCTCCTGCCACATGTCTTGGTAGCAGCCCGGGGTCTTGACCAGATCCTCGTGGGTGCCCTGCTGGACCACCGAGCCCGCCTGCAGCACGACGATGTGGTCGCACCTGCGGACGGCCTTCAAGCGGTGCGCGATGGAAACTGCGGTTCGGCCACGCACCAGTTCGTGCAGGCTTTCCAAGATGGATGACTCGGTTTCGGAGTCCAAACTGGCCGTGGCTTCGTCGAACACCATGAACCTCGGGTTGCGGATGAGCGCTCGCGCGATGCAGATGCGCTGCTTCTCGCCGCCCGAGAGCATGGTGCCCTCGCCGATCCAGGTGTCGATGCCCTCGGGGAAGCGCTCGGCGAACTCGGCGACGCCCGATTCGGTCAGCGCGCGATCCAGATCGTCTTCGCTGGCCTTGGGGTTGCCGTACGTCACGTTTTCGCGGATCGTCCCCTCATAGAGGAAAGCGGTCTGCGGCACGATGGCGCACTGCTCGATCAGGGTGGCGAGTTGCGCCTGCTGGATGTCCACGCCCCCGACCGTGAGCCGCCCCGAATCCGGGGCGTACAGGCGGAGGAAGAGCCCCATCAAGCTGCTCTTCCCCGCCCCGCTCGGCCCTACGATGCCCACGTGTGTTCCCGCAGGAACCGTGAACGATACATCCCGCAACACGGGATACTCGGCGTCGTACCCAAACGTCACGTTCTCGAACGCGATCGCCGGCTCGCAACCGGCGAGCGAAACCGCGTCGGGCCGGTCGTCCAGATCGGGCTCGACGTCCAGGGTCTGCTGTACCCTCTGGGCGGGCACCATAAGAATGCGAATCTGCTGGACGACTTGGACGGCCTTCTCCAACGGCGTCTGCGCCTCGTTCACCAGCAAGAAGGTGACCACCCAG
>JACFNW010000410.1 GCA_019454665.1 Fimbriimonadaceae bacterium
CGTACTTCGCTCGGCAGCTGGTGTCCGAGCGCTTGGGAGTCGCGGGCGGCCAACTGCCTGAAGGCGTCGAGGACCCGCAGATGGGACCCGTCTCGACGGGCCTGGGCGACATCTACATGTACTCGCTCGAATCCGAAGTTCGGTCGCCGATGGACTTGCGCAGCATCCAAGACTGGGTCATCGCGCCGCAATTGCGAACCGTCGCCGGGGTCGCCGAGGTCAATGCGGCGGATGGGAGCGTCAAGGAGTACCAGATCGTCGTCGATCCGCAGGCCCTCGTAGCGCGCGGCATCGGCGTGGACGAAGTGGTCGAAGCCATCCAGCGCAACAACCAGAACGCGGGCGGCGGCGTCATCGAGAGAAACAGCGAGCGCGTGCTCGTTCGCTCGGTCGGGCAAGCTGGCAACGTTCCCGACTTGGAACGCATCGTGGTCAAGACCGAGTCGGGCGTTCCCGTGCTGATCCGCGACGTGGCGGACGTTCGTCTAGGGGTGCCCACGCTGACGGGAATCTCGTCCAAGGACGGCAAAGAGACCCTTATCGCCATCGTGATGATGCTGAAGGGGGCGAATGGCCGAGATGTGGCGAGGGCGGTGGACGCCAAGATCGGGGAGATCCGAGAGCAATTGCCGCCGGACGTGCGGTTGACCACCACCTACGATCGGTCGCACTTGGTCGACGACGTGCTGGGCACCGTTCGCACCAGCCTCCTTGAGGGTGCGGCGCTGGTGGTCGTCGTTCTGGTTCTCCTGCTTGGCAACGTCCGAGGAGCGGTCGTCGTGGCCGTGGCCATCCCTCTGGCGATGCTCGCGGCGGTCACTGGCATGAACCAGTTCGGCATCTCGGGCAACCTGATGAGCCTGGGAGCGATCGACTTTGGGCTGATCGTGGACGGCGCGGTCGTCATGGTCGAAAACGCCGTGAGGCGCGTTTCTCAAGCCCGCGAGCACGCCTCCCGCACGTTGACCCGTGCCGAGGTGCGTCACACCGTATGGGAGGCAGCCCGCGAGGTGGCCAAGCCCACGGCGTTCGCCGTGACGATCATCACGGTCGTCTACTTGCCCATTCTGGCTCTCGAAGGCACCGAAGGCAAGATGTTCAAGCCCATGGCCTTCACCGTGGTGTTCGCGTTGCTGGGTGCCTTGGCTCTGACGCTCACGCTGGTCCCCGTGTTGGCCAGCCTGGTGCTTTCGGGCGACACCCGGGAGACCAAGAACCCGCTCATGGCGTTCCTGAGCCGGTCGTACGCTCCTGCGCTTGCCTTTTCGCTGCGCAAGCGGGCATGGGTTCTCGGCGTGGCCGTCGTCCTTCTGGCAACGGCCGGTGTCATCTACCCGCGCTTGGGAGCAGAGTTCGTCCCCCAGTTGGACGAGGGTTCGATCGTCATTCAGCCGGTGCGCGTGCGCACGGTCGATGCCGAGCAGACGATCCGTCTGGTCACCGCATTCGAGAAAAAAGTCCTCGAAGTGCCAGAGGTGACCACGGTCTTTTCGCGCAGTGGAACGCCGGAACTGGCCACCGACCCGATGCCGCTCAGCCTGACCGACAGCTACATCATGCTCAAACCGCGCAAGGAATGGCGAGCAGGGCTGACCAAGGAGAAACTGATCGAGGAACTCGGGGCGAGGGCCGACGAGGTGCCCGGGCAGGGTTACAACTTCACCCAACCCATTCAGATGCGGTTCTCGGAGTTGGCCTCGGGCGTCAAAGCCGATGTCGGTATCAAGGTGTTCGGCGAAGACTTGCGGGCGTTGAAGTCCAAAGCCGACGAAATCGCCGCGCTGATTCGCGAACTCCCCGGCGCCAAGGATGTCGAGGTCGAGCAGGTGGACCAGGTGCCGTTGCTCCAGATCGAGATCGACCGCGACGCCATAGCGCGACACGGCATTGCCATCGCCGACGTGCAGCACGTCGTCTCGACGACGCTCGGCGGCGAACCCGTGACGCAGATCATCGAGGGCGACCGACGGTTCAACCTGACCGTGCGCATGCCCGACTCGATCCGCAACGATGTGGAGGCGATCAAGCGAATCCCCATCGAGACACCCGAAGGGGGCGGCGTTCCGCTGAGCGCGCTCGCCAGCATCCGCGAAGAGTCGGCACCCGCCCAAATCTCGCGCGAAATGGGCAGGCGGAGGGTGGTCGTCCAGTTCAACGTCCGGGGGACCGACCTTGGCAGCTTCGTGGCCCTCGCTCAACGCGAGATCAAAGCCAAAGTCAAGTTGGAGGAGGGGATGTCGCTCTCTTGGGGCGGCCAGTTCGAGAACCTGCAGCAGGCGTCCGCTCGACTAAGCCTCGTCGTCCCGCTGGCCCTGTCGCTCGTCTTTATCCTGCTGTTCTGGACGTTCGGATCGGTGAAACAAGCGTTGATCATCTTCACCGGGGTCCCGCTCGCCGTCACGGGGGGTGTCCTCGCGCTGGCGATTCGTGGCATGCCGTTCAGCATTTCGGCCGGAGTGGGTTTCATCGCCCTTTCCGGTATCGCCGTGATGAACGGGGTCGTCATGCTTTCGGCCATCAACCGAAGGCGCGAAGAGGGTGCCGCCTTGCGCGAGGCTGTGCTCGAGGGGGCGTCCGAGCGCCTCCGCCCGGTGCTGATGACGGCACTGGTGGCCGCGCTCGGTTTCGTGCCCATGGCCCTGAACACCGGCCTGGGCGCGGAGGTGCAACGGCCGCTGGCCACCGTCGTGATCGGCGGGATCGCCTCGGCAACCGTGCTCACCCTGCTGGTGCTGCCCGCGTTGGTCTCGCTGTTCGAACGAGACCAGGTGCAGGAGGAGCGGCT
>JACFNW010000411.1 GCA_019454665.1 Fimbriimonadaceae bacterium
GGCGCCTGCGGCCTCCGCCGTGTCGCCACCGCCAAAGAACCGCTCGAACACCAGCCGGGGATTGACCTCTTTGGGCAGCGGCGTCGTTTCGGTCCTCCAAGAGATCGCCGAGGAGTAGGCGCAGGAGTAGCCCGAGTCGCAGTTGCCGGCCAACGCGCCCCGCTCGCACCCGATTTCCAGGGTGCCGAAGCGCGTGTGCTTGCCCAAGTGCATGCCCGCCAATTGGTCCACTGAAATGCCGCACCGAATATCCGAGCCGTCGGTCTTCTTGGGGTGGACGCCCGTGAGCCATGCCGCCGACGACCTCGCGTGGTCGCCCGGACCGTCGCCGAGGGCGAATGCGTTGCGTTGGGTGAGCCCGGTGAGCACCGAAAACTCGCCGCGCAGGTCGGCCAGCGGCTCAAGAATGCTCTTCAGGTCGAACTCGGAGCCCTCGCCGGTCGGGCGCCAGTGGTCCATGTTGATGCCGTTCGGCACGAACAGGAACGCCGCGCGGATGGGATGCGCCGGCTTGCCTTGGGCGAGCGCGCTCGCGGGCGCGAACGCGTCCAGCGCTGGCAGTGCGACCATGGTGCCAAGTCCGCGCAGGACGGCTCTTCGGGACAACGTGTGGGGGTTCATCGCTGGGTGCTCGCTCCTGTTCTTTCCTTAGACGTTGCGGGATTGCTTGTCGGAACGCCGCGCGTCAAAAAGGGTTCCGACTCGACGACGGCTTCGATCAGCGCCGAGAATCGGTCGCCGCGCTTGGCGATGGCGGCGGCGATCTCGTCCACAAAGCACTGGTCGCTGAACCGCAATCCGCGCCCGATGGCGTAGGTGAGCATCTTGTTGGCCATGTTCTTGCGGAGCAGATCGGCCTTGCTCAACAGGACTTTGCGCAGCGTCGCGGGGCTCGAGACGCGCTCGCCACCGGGCAGCACGCCTGTCACGTCCAGGGGCAATCCTCCGTCCTCGGTGCGCCAGCGGCCCACGGCGTCGAAGTTGTCCAAGGCGAAGCCGATGGGGTCCATTCGGGCGTGGCACGTCGCGCAGGCCGGGTCCTTGCGGTGGTCCTCCAAGCGCTCGCGAAGCGTCTTGCCTTCGACTTTCTTGCCTTCGTCGGGCAGGTCGCCGGCTCCAGGAGGCGGGGGCGGGGGCGGCGTGCCGAGCAACTGCTCAAGCACCCACTTGCCGCGCTTCACGGGCGAGGTTCGCGTGGGGTTCGAGGTGAGCGTGAGGATGCTGCCGTGGCTCAGCACGCCGCCGCGACGGTCGTCGGGAAGCGTTACCTTGCGGAACTCGGTGCCCGACACGCCGGGAATCCCGTAGTGCGCGGCCAGCGGCTCGTTGAGGAACGTGAACCGGCCGTCAATGAACTCCAGGAGGCTCAAGTCCCTTTCGATGACCTCCTTGGCGAACAGAAGCGTCTCGGTGCGCATGGCATCGCGAAGGGCTGCCGGGAAAGGACCGAAGCGCTCGGGATCGGGCGAGACCTCGCGGAGACGGGGCAACTGCAACCACTGGTTGACGAAGTCGTCGCTCAGCGAGCGCGCCCTGGGGTCGGCGAGCATCCGCTTGACCTCGGCCTTCCGGACTTCCGGCTTCAGCAGCGACCCGTTGGCGGCGAGCGCGAACAGCCGGTCGTCCGGCATCGAGGCCCACAAAAAGTAGCTCAAGCGGCTGGCGACCTCGTACCCGGTGAGTGCGCTAGGCTTGTAGGGGGCGGGGTCAGTCTCGGCGCGAAACAGGAAGTGAGGCGACGACAAGATAGCCTGGACGCACACCTGCATCCCGCGCTCGAACACCTTGCTGTCGGCGTCGATCGAATCGTAGAGCGCCAGCAGCCGCTCGAACTCGGAGGGCTCGGGCGGGCGGCGATAGGCCTTGGCCAGCAGGGGGCGTAGCGCATCCTCGGCTGTCCTGCGATGTTGGTCGGGAGCGGGCGGGTCCTTGGGGATGATGCGCCGGTGGCTCGGTGGCAGCGGCTGATCGTCCAGTGGCCCGAGCACCTCGACCGATTCGATCTGGAGGTTCCGGTCGCGCCGCTTCGGGTCGGCGTGGTTGGGGTCGAAGTGGTCGTTGGTGAACGCGACCTCGATGCGGTGCCGTCCTGCGGGCAGCGAGATCGGGACCTCGAACGGCGCGGGCTGATCGGGCTCGTTGGGGACGAAGAACGCGACGACTTCGCGGCGGTTGACCAGCACGGCCATGCGCGCATCCTCGGGCCCAGCTTTGGTCGCGCCAGCCATGATCCGCACCTTGTAGGGGCCCTGCCGGGGCGCGTTGTGCTGCGCGACCAGCGAACCGTTCGAGAACAGAAGCGCGGCGCCGCCGACTTCGTTGCTGTTCCCTGTGGACGTCATTTCGGACCCATTGACTTTGAACGACTTGGGCTCGGGGAGGGCGATGGCGGCGCGCGCGAGTCGGTCGGCGGCGTCCAGCACCTTCTCCATGAGCAGGGGCGACATGGACAACACGTCCCCGATGTTGTCGAACCCGTAGCCCACGTCGTCGGAGGGAAAGTCGTCGGCTGGGCGCAAATCAACGCCTAAGAGGTCGCGGACCGTGTTGTTGTATTCAGTGCGGTTGAGACGGCGGATCGTGACACGGCCCGGCTCGCGGATGTCGCAGTTGGCGTTGGCGAGCGTGGTTTCCACCCATTGGACGAAGCGGCTGCGCTGCTCGGGGCGGAGCGTGCCGGCGCCCTCGGGAGGCATGTGGCCGGCCCGGACGTTCTCCAGAACTCGGATCCAGGTCTCGGCGCCATCCACCACGGACTTTTCGGTTTTGAACA
>JACFNW010000412.1 GCA_019454665.1 Fimbriimonadaceae bacterium
TTGTTTCTCTAGCTGTGGTGATTGGCGGCGCGGTGTCGAAGGGGACGCTCGCCCGCTTAGAACCAAGCCGTCCGGAGGGGATAACGCGCGATTTCGGCGTCGTTGGTGACCATGACGGCACCCAACGACAGGGCCTGGGCGACGAGCATTCGGTCGAAGGGGTCGCGATGGAGGAGCGGAAGCGTCTCAGAGCGAGCCGCTGCCCGGAGGTCCAAGTCCAGCGCCCGGAGTTCCATCTCCTTGACGCAGGTGATGAAGAAGCGCTCCGCGCTCACGGGCAGATCCAGCTTGCCGAGCGACGCCTTCAAGCCGATCTCCCACAACGAGACGACCGACGCATAGACATCGCCCGGATAAGTGCGGACGGTCTCGCGTACCCTCAGGGGCACTCGAGGATCGTTCCGCGCCAGCATCAGCAGGGCCGAGGTGTCAAGCAGCAGGCTCATCGGGCTCATCCTCCCAGCCGGCCGCCTCTTCTTCGGGGAGGGGCTCGAAGAAGGCATCCGGCAGCTCGAAGGCGCCCGCAAACACGCCCAGATTCCGGGGCGTTGCCCGGGGAATCGGCCGCAATTCAGCTACGGGGACGCTCCGATTGCAGATGACGACGACTTGGCCGCTCGCGGCGATCTTCACGTATTTCGAGAGGTTCGCCTTGGCATCCGCGATGCTGATCTTCGGCTCATACATGATCCTATTATGACCATAATCTCCAATATGGTCAAGTTCCTTCGACCCATTTCCACCATCGTATCGGGCTCTTGGCTCCGCCACAAGGCTCCCCGACGCCTCCAAACCACTAAGCCGAGCCAATGGAGTCCCGTGCTTGACCACGGTCACGGGTTCGCCGCCGATGGCCTCTCGAAGCGTCTGTGCGAAGTTGGCCTTCAGATCGGCGACGGCGATGGTGCGGTCTGTCATGACCATAACAGGGATTATAGTCCCAATCGGAAGTACTCGATGGTCGCTCGCAGGCCATCCTCCAGCGAGGTGGTCGGCTTCCAGCCCAAGCGCTCAAGGGCACGGGTGGTGTCTGGTCGCCGCTGCCGAGGGTCGTCGGGCAACGGAGGCAGGTGGACGATCTCCGACTTGGAGCCCGTGAGTTGGATGACCAGCCGAGCGAATTCGACCACCGTGAACTCCCATTGGCTGCCGATGTTCACGGGGTCGGTGCAGTCCGAATCCGCCAGCCGCAGGACGCCCTCGATCGAGTCGTCCACATACCCGAAGCTACGTGTCTGGGTGCCTTCTCCATACACGGTGATGGGCTCGTTGCGAAGGGCCTGCATCACGAAATTGGGCACGACGCGACCATCGTCGGCCCTCATGCGCGGGCCATACGTGTTGAAGAACCGAACGATCCGCGTGTCCATCCCCTTGTGCCGATGGTAGGCCATGACGGCGGCTTCGGAGAACCTCTTGCCTTCGTCGTACACGGCTCGGGGACCGATGGGGTTGACCTTGCCGAGATAGGTCTCGGGCTGGGGGCTGATCTCCGGATCGCCATACACTTCGCTGGTCGAAGCCATGAAGAACTTCGCGCCGCGCGCGTGGGCAAACTCCAGGGCGTTCAGGGTGCCGACCGAGCCGACGCGCAACACGTCGAACGGCCGACGCGTGAAGTCCACCGGGCTGGCCGGGCTGGCGAAATGGAACAGCCAATCCACGTCGCCATCCACGGGGATGCCGTCCGAAACGTCGGCATTGACAAACTCCAATCGGCCCGACTCGCGCGCGGCGTCGAGGTTCCTCAGGTCGCCGGTGACCAAATTATCCACCACGACCACGTTCGCCCCGCGCTCAAGCCAGTGGTCCACGAGGTGGGAGCCCAAGAACCCCGCGCCCCCGGTGATGAGCACCCTCACGAGAGGCTCCCGCCAAGCCGGTCCGTACCGAGCGCGGCTTGCAGCACTGCGGGCACCTCGACCGTTCCATCGGGTTGCCAGTAGGTCTCGAGAAGGACGGCGATCAGGCGGGGAAGCGCCACGCCGCTTCCGTTGAGCGTGTGGACGAACTCGACGGGCTCGCCCGGCTTTCGCCGGAACCGGATGTTGGCGCGCCTCGCCTGGAACGCCTCGAAATTCGAGCAGGACGAAACCTCCAGGTACTTCTGCATCGCGGGCGACCAGATCTCGAGGTCGTAGCACTTGGCGTTGCTGAAGCTCATCTCTGGGGCGCACAACAGGGTCACTCGGTGATGCAGACCCAGCGCCTCCAAGATGCTGGCGGCGTCGGCGGTCAGGCTCTCCAGTTCGTCGTAGCTGCTTTCGGGGTCGGTCAGCTTGACGAGTTCGACCTTCTCGAACTGATGCATGCGTTGGAGACCCCGCGTGTCCTTGCCCGCGGCACCGGCCTCTTTGCGGAAGCAGCTGCTGAACGCGCAGAACCGCAGGGGCAGTTCGGCGCCGTCGATGATCTCGTCGCGCCGGATGTTGGTCACGGGGACCTCGGCGGTAGGGATCAGGTACAGCCCGTCGGTGGTCTTGTACTGGTCGTCCTCGAACTTGGGCAGTTGGCCTGTTCCGATCAGCGAGTCCGCATTGGCCACGTAGGGCGGGAAAATCTCGGTGTAGCCGCGTCGCCCATGGTGGTCGAGCATGAAGTTGATGAGGGCTCGTTGCAACCTGGCGCCCATGCCCGTGTACAGCATGAATCCGCTGCCCGCGATCTTGACGCCGCGAGCCGGATCAATCAGGCCGAGCGCTTCG
>JACFNW010000413.1 GCA_019454665.1 Fimbriimonadaceae bacterium
CCACACGCTGGCCGTCGTTCAAGCGGCTCCACCGAACCGTCGCCTTCGGTTGGCCGCGCTGTTCCACGATATCGCCAAGCCCGCCTGCCGGTCGGTGGACGCCGAGGGGCGCATCCGGTTCTTCGGCCACGAAACGGTCGGCGCGGAGACGACGCGCCGACGGATGCGTGCGCTGCGGTTCTCGGAGGCCGAGGCCGAAGAAGTGGCCCTGCTTGTCGGCAGCCACATGAGAATCGGCTCGTTCGAGCGGTTCACCCCTGCGGCGGCGCGGCGCATGCTTCGCGACCTCGGGTCCTCGTGGCAGGCGTTGCTCGATTTGGCGGCTGCGGATCAGGCCGCGCACCGGCCGGGTGCGCCGCGCGCCGACTTGGAGGCCATCCGGGACGCCTTGGTCGAGGCGGAGCGCAGGACGCCGCCTGCCGTTTTGGTGAGCCCTCTGGATGGCCAGGACGTGCAGATGGCGCTCGGGCTCGCGCCGGGCCCCTTGGTCGGGCGGGCGAAGCGCTTTTTGGCAGAAGCGGTCGTCGAAGGGCGGCTCGCCCCTGGCGATAAGGCGGGGGCACTCGCCCTGCTGGCTCAAGAGTTCAGGTCTGCAAGGCAAAACAAGCCCACTTCCTGAAGCCTGGCGGGTCGAAATCGGGTACTTTTGCAGGTGCGTGATGGGGTGTCCGGACGAGTCGCTTCCCACGCCCATTCCCAGGACGTGCAGTTTTGGCTCGGATGGGCCAATAATCCGGTTGCGAGGACCGGGAGCATTTGCGGATGCTCCCGGTGTGTGGCCGCAACCGTCACGGATTCTCGCCAAAAACAGGTCTGGATGGAACTGCTGAACTCCGAGGAAGGGACATATGGGCGGAACGCACTCGCGTGAAGAGTTCGAGAGTGAACGGAGCCGGTTAGGCTCGGGCACGACGGGCTCGGAGCGGTTTGGCGCCGGTCTGGCCACGACGTCGCCGTTGGCGGCGGCGATGCCGCACCGCGCCTATCGGCGCGTCGAACCCGAGAACAAGATCGTCCTGGCGCTGACCGTTCTGGTCATCGGCGTCATCCACTACTACATCTTCATCAACTTCCACCCGATCATGCTCGCGATGTCGGAGTGGTCCAAGTTGGTGCTGTCCTGGCTCAACATCGGCGCGGTCGGCCAGTCCTACGGATACGACAACTACATGTGGGTCCGGCTCTATCCGCTGGTCTACGACATCCACGAGCCGGACACGCTGGGTTATCTGATCTGGACGATCGGGGGCGTCCTGCTCATCGTGGTGTTCGCCTTGCTCAGGATGATCGCGGCGCCGGTTCGGCTCACGATCCTCACCATTCTGCTCCTGCTGACGTTTGGCTCGCTGTACATGCTGATCGTCAGTTTGGCCGGCGGCGGTTTGGGCTTCGACGGTTTCGAGATTTCCAAGCTGTACGTTCGCGCGGTGTTGCTGACCTGGGCGTTCATGCCGATCGGCTTCGCGATCCTCAGTCTGCTGATCCCGTTCAACCCGATCGAGCGCATCGTGCTCGTGTTCCTGCCGATCATCTACGACTTCCCCTTCTCGGTGGTCCGGTACGCGGTGATGGTCTGGATCACGAACTGGCTGGGCGGCGTGCCGGCCGCCCCGTTCTTTCTGTTGTTCGGCTCCGCGATCACGTTCCTGTTCTATGTCTGTCTGTTCTCGCTCATGATGAACCGCGTGGCCAAGCGCGTTGGCGGCGGACCGAATCGGGAGGCGCGCTGGCGATGGTGAGTTTCTGGCTGCTCTGGCTCTTGCAGGTGTACATCTACGTCGTGGCCGTCATCATGCTGCTGTACATGGTGCGGCACATGGTGTTCACCTCGACCCGTCTGCACCGCAAGCAGCGCCGGTTCTACCACGAGATCCTCGACTCCGAGTTGCCTCCGGTCACGGTGCTGGTACCCATGCACAACGAGGAGGCGGTCGCGCACGACATCCTGCGCGCGCTCATCAACTCGGACTACCCGAAGGACCTGCTCGAAGTCATCCCGGTGGACGACCACTCGGACGACGGCACCGAGCAGATTCTGCGCGAGTACGCCGACCAGTATTCGTACATCCGCCCGCTCTATCGGCGCTCGGGCCCTCGCGGCAAGCCTTCGGGCCTGAACGATGCGCTGGAGTACGCCTCGCACGAGGTGGTCATCGTCTTCGACGCCGACTACACCCCTCCGGCGGACATGATCAAGCAGCTCGCTATGGCCTTCGTGGACCCCGAGGTCGGCGCGGTCATGGGGCGCGTGGTGCCTGAAAACACCAAGCGCGGCCTTCTCACGCGGCTGCTCGACTTGGAGCGCGCCGGCGGCTACCAAGTGGACCAGCAGGCCCGCTACACGCGAAACCTCATCCCGCAATACGGCGGCACGGTGGGCGCGTTCCGGCGGTCGGTCGTGCTTTCCATGGGTGGCTTCAACCCGCGCATCCTCGCCGAAGACACCGACTTGACGTTCGCCCTGTTCACCCGAGGTTGGCAGGTCGCCTACGCGAACCGCTCCGAGTGCTACGAAGAGTCACCCGAGAGCTGGGACGTTCGGTTCCGCCAAGTCCGCCGCTGGGCGCGAGGCCACACGCAGGCCGCCTTCCGACACTTCCTTCGGACGCTTTCCACCCGCTATCTGCGCTTCTGGCAAAAGGTGGACGGCGCGATGCTTCTGGGCGTGTACGCGATTCCAACGCTTCTGGCGACGGCGATTCTCGCCCACTTGGTGCTCTTCCTCAGCGGTCGGGT
>JACFNW010000414.1:0-1001 GCA_019454665.1 Fimbriimonadaceae bacterium
GCCATAGACCCCAAACTCGAGCCCATCCAGCGGACGCGAGCCCGCTTCGCGTTGGGCTCGGGACTGGCGATGAAGATCTCGTGGGAGTTCGACCGCAAGTTCTGGCTGGAGGAAGGCGAGACCGGGAGCGTCCTTGATCGCGGGCCGTTGCAGCAGATTTGGGATGCGTCGCTGAGCGAGACGCCCGTGTTGAGTGCCTACATCTGCGGCGTGGCGTGCACCGAAGTGCCCGAAGCCGACACCGTCGCTTGGGGCCTCGACCGCTTGGCGAGCATCTTCCCGAGCGCGAGAGAGCGGTTCGTGCGCGGGTGGGCGTCGAACTGGGTCCGCGACCCGCACATCGCGTGCGGCTTTTCCTTCCCCCGTCTGGGCTATGCCATGGCCCACGGCGACCTGCCTGCCTCCCACCTCGGTCCGTTGCACTTCGCCGGCGAATGGACCGCCCAGTGGCGGGGGTTCATCGAGGGTGCTTTGGAGAGCGCGGAGCGGGTTGCTGGCGAAGTGGGTGGCTAAGAGGGGTTGGCCGATGCGGCTGGAGCGACCCCAGCCCAAGCGAAAGAGTCCTCAGCGGACGACCAGGCCTGCGAACCGCAGAGTCCGTGCCTCGCGACACTCCGAATCGGTGCACTCTTGGAAGGTGATCTCGACCTCGTAGTCCGCGCCCGATTCCCCCGGCTCCAGGCAAACGGAATACGGGATCCTGAGCGCGCCCCGATACATGCCATCGCTTGACTCGGGGTATTCGACGCGCGAGCGTACGGGCACGATCGTCAACTTGGTGGCCGTGGACCAGCGATCGGGCGCAGGGTTCGCGTACAGGTGCAGCCCGTCCGGGATGTCGAGTTCGACCGCTCCGTGAGCCCAACCATCGGCCCCTGCCACCAGTTCGCGGGACTCCAGTCGGCCCGTGACTTCGGCGATTCGCAACGCGGGAATGTCTGGGACGGTGTCGGCAGGCTCCGAGGCGGCCTCTTCGAGGTCGGTCTCCTCCGTCGCCCCGC
>JACFNW010000414.1:1011-2720 GCA_019454665.1 Fimbriimonadaceae bacterium
GAAGTCGGCGCGCGCAGCACCCAAGGAAGCAGGGCCGTTGCCGTCTGGTCCACCAACTCGGCCTTGCGCGCGTACACCAGACAATGCAGGGCAAGCGCGTTGCCGCTCGGAACGGGCTGGTCGAACACGGGCTTCATGCGGCCGAAGAGGACTTCATGCTTGGGGCTGGTCGAATAGAACCCGCCGGCCCCCTCGTCGTAGAATCGGGCGATCATCTGGTCGGTGAAGTAGGTGCCGAGGTCAATGTAGCGAAGGTCTTCGGTGAAGAAGCCCAACTCGAACATGGCCAACGCGAGTGCCGCATAGTCTTCGAGGTAGCCGTGGCCCGACGCTTTGCCCTGGGCGAATTGCCTGGGAACTTCCTCGTAGACGCGGACGATCTCCAGCAGCGCCTCGGCGCAACGCGTGGCCAGGTCCGGCCGACCCGCGCGAAGCAAGCCCCGGATCGCCAGGCCGTTCAAGCCGACCAGCACTTTGTCGTCGAGTGCCGGGCGAGGACGCCGTTCCCGGGAGGTTCGCAGCCGTTGAAGGTCCGATGCGAACGCGCCTCCGTCGTCCTCGACCAGATGCAGCACGTTGGCGCCGGTCCGCTGACGCGTGGCTTCGTCGAGGAAGTTGCCGCCCGCCTCGACGCCATACGCCCGGGCAAACGGCTCCCAGCGATCCAGTAGGGCTCCCTTGATCTCGGCCTCGGTCCACACGTAGTACGCGCCCTCGTGGCCCTCGCTGTCGGCATCCAGCGCCGAGTAGAACAAGCCTTCGGGGGACACCATCTCGGTCTCCATCCAATGCACGATGCCGTCGGCGGCGCGACGGAAAAGGCTGGACAGGTGATCGTCGTTGCCCCGCAGGAGTTCGGCGGCTGTCGCGAGGTTCGTCAACATGAGCGCGTTGTCGCTCAGCATCTTCTCGAAGTGAGGCAGGTGCCAGTTCGCATCGGTGGCGTAGCGGTGGAAGCCGCCGCCCACGTGGTCGTGGATGCCTCCGAGGCACATCGCGGCCAGCGTCAACACGGACATGCCCATCGCGACTTGCCGAGGTTCGCTCTGCAGGTCGTCGTTCAGGGCGATGTTGGTCAGGAGTTCGATGGCCGTGTGCGGCGGGAACTTGGGTGCCTTGCCGAATCCGTGGGCGTCTTGGTCGTACTCGGAGGCGAACGCTCCCACCGTTGCCTCCAGTAGACGAAGGTCGAGTTGGGCCTCGGTCTCCGGCGGCAGCGTGCGGGCCATGGCTTGGCGCAGCGCACCGTCAATCTCCTGAGCCGAGCGTTCGATCTCCTCGCGTTGCACCTGCCACGCCTGAGCGACTCCTCGGGCGAGCGTCATCAGGCCGGGGACCTGCCCTCGGTCTTGCTTGGGGAAGTACGTCCCGGCGACGAACGGCTTCTTCTGGGGGGTCAGAATCAGAGTCATCGGCCACCCGCCCCGACCGGACATCAGGTGGACGGCGGTCATGTAGGCGTCGTCGATATCGGGGCGCTCCTCGCGGTCCACTTTGACGCAGACGAAGTGCTCGTTGAGGATGGCGGCGACTTCTTCGTCGGCGAACGACTCGTGCTCCATGACGTGGCACCAATGGCAGGAGGCGTAGCCGACCGAAAGGAAGACGGGCTTGTCTTCGAGCATGGCGCGCGTGAACGCCTCCTGCCCCCACGGGAACCAGTCCACGGGGTTGTCCTTGTGTTGGAGCAGGTAAGGCGAGGTCTCGTT
>JACFNW010000415.1 GCA_019454665.1 Fimbriimonadaceae bacterium
GAGTGGCGTCACCATCCCTGCGGGCGGACTGACCGGCTTGGCCGCCACGCTCGAGAACGGCGACGTGAACGGGGACAACGCCGTGAGCATCTCCGACTTTCTGGTGCTGAGGTCGGTCTATGGCACCACGCGCACCTCGCCCAACTGGAACGAGAACGCCGACCTGAACGGCGACGGCTCGGTCGGCATCGCCGACTTTCTCATCCTGCGGGCCCGGTTCGGCTCGTCCGGCGACCAGTAAGGGCCGCTTAGGGCCGACGCAAGTCTTTGAGGGGTCCGAGCGGCACGCCCGGACCCTGCCACTTCACGTCGAGCCCCATGCCGCCCCCGGCGTTGAAGTACTCGACCTTGATGGGGTGCCATCCCGCCGCGAGCGCCGCTTCGCCCGTCTTGTTCTCCATGCCGTGCAGGCCATCGTTGTCAACGATCATCGCGTCGCCCACGTACAACCGTCCGCCGTCGTCGCTGGCCAAGTGGAACGTGTACACCCCGTTGGCGGGCGCCAAGATCCATCCCCTGAACCGGAACCCGAAGTGCTCGTTGCGCTTGCGCTGCCCGATGTCGAAGCCTTGGGCGTAGCCCGTGGACGTCACCTGCGCGTCCTTCATCTGGTCGAGCGTCTGCCACCCGCGTTCGATGTACTCGTAGAACACGCCCGCCTCGGTTCCCGGTGCGCGCCCGCCGGGGCGCAGGTCGGCGACCGCGTAGCGGGTGAACGCACGCGTCGCAGGCTCGACCGACGTGCGGCCCGCGTGCTCGGCCGTCGCCCTCAGGGTGCACGTCTGGGTCAGCGTGATGGGCTCGCCCTGATAGACGGTCCCCTTCTTCGGGTCCGTTCCATCGAGGGTGTAGCGGATCACAGCACCCGGAAAGTCCGAAGACAGACTGATCTCCGCGCGGTCCAAGAACGACGAACCTTCGGCGGAGATCGTCACCTCCGGCAGCCCCGCGTACACTTCGAACATCCGCAACGTGGGGCAAGCCCGCGCGTCGAGAATGCGGACTTGAACCCGGCGCGCCTCGACCGGCTGGAACTTCACGATCCGCCGGAAGCCGACGGTTGTCCCCTTGGCCACCTTCTGGCCGTCGGCCAGCACCTCGAACTCCTTGATGCGCTGGCCCAACGAGATCATCTCGCCCAGCACCACGTGGTCGAAGACTTTGCGCGAACCCAGGTCCAGTTCGAGGCTCCCCGACAGCTCGCCGTCGTCCGTCGCCCAGTACGTCTTGGCGTCACCGTCAATGGCCCGCGCCGGGGAGAAACGCGCGTCGCCGCCACGGTGCATGCCGCTGGCCTTGGCTCCCTTGGCCAAGTTGTGGGCGAACGTGGCCTCGCGCCAACCCCGGAACGCCTTCAGGGCCGCGATGTCGTTGTCGTGGACGAGTCCGCGATCGTCCGGCGGGATGTTGAGCAGCAGGTTGCCACCGTGACCGATCGAGCGGTAGAAGATCTCCTTCAACTGGGTCAGGCTCTTCACCCGGGAATCTTCGCTCGCGCGCCAGAACCAACCCGGACGGATGGACGTGTTGACCTCGCTGGGCGCGAAGTAAGTCCCGTTCGGGTCGCCTTGGTAGAGCACCGTCTTGTCGCCTCCGTATCCCGGGCCGATCCCTTGGGGCAGGAACGCCCAGTTGGTGTCGCCCACATAGCCGGACTCGTTGCCCACCCACCGCACATCGCCGCCGTCGTGGAAGATGACGGCATTCGGAGCGTACTTTCGGACCGTGGACACGAAGAGCGGCCAATCGTAGACCTGACGCTTTCCGTTGGGGCCCTCGCCGTTGGCACCGTCGAACCAGACCTCCTTGACGTCGCCATAACGGGTCAGCGTCTCCTTGAGCGTCTCCACGAACACTTGGTTGTATTCCGGCGTGCCGTAGGTCGGGTGGTTGCGATCCCACGGAGAGAGGTAGACCCCGAGCCAGAGTCCGGCCTCGCGGCAGGCCTCGGCGAGTTCGCGCAACACGTCGCCCTTGCCGTTCTTCCAGGGGCTGGCCTCCACCGAATGGCGCGTGTGCTTGCTGGGGAAAAGGGCGAAGCCGTCGTGGTGCTTGGCCGTGAGGATCACCCCGCTCATGCCCGCGTCTTTGAACGCCCGCACCCATTGGCTGCAATCGAGCTTCGTGGGGTTGAAGATTCTGGGGTCCTCGTCCCCGTGGCCCCACTCCTGGCCCGTGAACGTGTTGGGGCCGAAGTGGACGAACGCGTAGTAGTACCGCTCGTACCAGGCCAATTGGTTGGCGCTCGGAAGCGGGCCGATGGGGGCGGGAGGAGCGACTTGGTCGAGGATCATGGCGGCAAGTGCCCAAGCGAGCATGCCTGAGTATAGAATGATCCCATGAAGTGGGTCGCACCGCTCTTGGCCGCCGCACTCTGTCTGCCGACGGCCGCACCGGAACCGCCGATGAAGCAATCCGCCGCCGCATTCCTCGACACGTTGGGCAAGGACCTCCGCGCCAAGGCGGTGCTTCCCTTTGCCTCGGACGCCAAGGAACGGTGGGCGTACACACCCGGCCCGCGCCCCGGCGTGAGTTGGGCCGACCTGAACTCGTCACAGAAGGATGCGGCGAAACGGCTCCTGGTGGCCGCTCTGGGCGAGCCGGGAGCCGAGAAGATCGAGGCCATCCGCCAGTTGGAGCCTATCCTTCGCGAGATGGAGCGAGGCAATCCGGGGCGCGATCCCGAGCGCTATTGGTTCGTCTTCTTCGGCGAACCG
>JACFNW010000416.1 GCA_019454665.1 Fimbriimonadaceae bacterium
GTGCTTCTTGCCCCACTCGATCGCCTGACCGAAGCGCTCCGACAGTTTCTTGCGGCCCCAACGCTCCTCGCCATACCACGCGAGCGTTTCGCGCGCATCCTGCGGCAAGCCGGCCAACAGCGGCGCGACCAACTCCGGCGAAGAGGGGTACGGCACGTTGCGCAGAGGCTTGACGTTCTCGCTCGACCACGTGGCGCCTTGGTGGGTGAACGGGAAGGGGTCGTAGCAGTGGAACGAGTACACCACGTTGCCGTCCTTGAGCGGCGTCAGCTTGCGCAAGCCGTCAATGCCGCCCCAGTTGGGGCCAGTGGCCATCAAGGTGTGGTTGGGGGCGTTCTTGCGGATCACCGCGTGCAACCGCTCCTGCAACGCGAACCACTCGGCCTCGCGGCCGTCGAACACGGGCTCGTTCACGAACTCCAAGAAGAGCATCTCGGGGTTCTTCGCCGCGAGTCGCTTGCTGGCCGTGTCCCAAAACTTCACGAAGCTGTCCTGCCACTCCTTTGTCTGGATGGCGGCCTGATCCTCGTTGTGGATGTCGAACAGCACGGCCAGGTCATGCTCGATGAACCGGTCCACCGCGTTCATGATGTGCATCCACTTGGACTCGACGATCTCGCCGTCCCGGGCATAGAAGACGTGCTGCGGATGAATGGTGAGGCGGACGTGCCGCAACCCCATCGCTCGCATCGCCTTCATTTCGGGGTCGGAAATGTAGGCCATGTAGTGCCCGACGTTGTCGTTGACCGGGTACCGGAACCAGCGGCAGACGTTCGCTCCCTTCGAAAGCCTTTCCAGCCTCGCGGGCGGCACCGCCTCCAGCACGGGAGCATTCAAAACGCCAAGAGCCAACAACGCCAGTGTCGTCATGCCGCAGGTTTACCCGGATCAAGGGGTTGGGTCCGTAGGCCTAGGCCGATTCGGCCTTCTGCTTGGCGGCTTCGATGCTCTGCTTGAGCGCGTCCATCAGGTTGATGACCGTCGCGGGCTGCTCGGCGACCTCGGCGGTGACCACTTGCTGGCCGGCCAGCTTGGCTTGGATCCGCTCCATGAGCGCCTCGCGATAGGCGTCCTTGTACTGGCTGGGGTCGAACTCGCCTTGCAGCAGGTCCACCAGCTTCTCGGCCATCGTGGCCTCCAGCTCGCTCACTTCGACCTTGGAGTAATCGGCCTCCGCAGGCACCGCGACCTCGTCGGGGTAGTGGAGCATCTCCAAGAGCAAAAGTCGTCCGTTGGATCGGATCGAGCAGAGCACCTCCTTCTGGCGGAGCGTGATCTTGCCGAGGGCGACCACTTGCTTGTCTTCGAGGACCTTCTTCAGCAGGGCATACGGCTTGGCGCCGACCTCCTCGGGCTCCAGATAGTACGCCTTGTCGTAGTAGATCGGGTCGATTTGCTCGGCCTTGACGAACGTTGACACTTCGACCGTCCGCTTCGAGGGCACGGGCAGCTCCTCCAAGTCGGCTTCGTCGAGCACGACGTACTGGTTCTTGGCGTACTCGTAGGCCTTGACGATCTCGTCGTCGGTGACCTCTCGGTCGGCCACGGGCGACCACTTCTTGTACTTGATCCGGCTGTTGGTTTCTTTGTGCAGCTGGTTCAAGCTGATGTCGTGCGAGCGCGTGGCGGTGAAAAGCTTCACCGGGATCGTGACGAGCCCGAAGCTGATGACTCCGTTCCAGATGGATCGTGCTGCCATGGCGTTTCCTGTCGAGTCATGATAGCATACGTTTGTCTAGCTGTGCCACAATTCTCCCGTGTCATTTCGAGGTCAGGGAAGCCCGGTCGGGCGACGAGTCTGGCGTGGTCGCCGTCATCCGCACGGTCTACGACGAGTTCGGCTTTGCGTGGGAAGAGGATGGCTACTGCGCCGACCTTTACGACCTCTCAGGTCACTATCTGGATGCGGGGCACCGGTTCTGGGTGGCCGAGGCGTCGTGCGGCATCGTCGGGACCGGGGCGTTGGAATTGTTCGAGCGTCTGCCCGGTGACCCGGGTTCGGTGGCGCAAGTGGAAGGGAAGCCCCGCGTCGCGGCCTCGGACTGTTCGCTCGAGCGCTGGTATGTCTTGCCCGAGTGGCGGAGCCAGGGCGTCGGGCGGGCGTTGTTGACCCGAGTGATCGAGACGGCCAGGGAACTGGGGCGTACCCAAATGGAGATTTGGAGCGACAAGCGGCTTCTGGAGGCGCACCGGGTCTATGGTCGCTACGGCGCCGAGCGCGTCGGCGACCGCATCCTCGAAGAGGACCCCGACAAGTGTTGGGAGTGGGGATTCAGGCTCGACCTGAAAGGGTAGGCGAGTCCGGATGCTTGCGAAGAACAGCCAGAAAAAAGCCTCGATCGAACTCGAACTCGGCCGGAGGACTTCCGTTCTCCCGAAGGGCCTCCTGCGACCGGATGACGCCACGGCCGTAGCGGTTGACATACCCGAGATTGCGCAACGCTTCGGCGACCACGGGGTTGCGGTAACTCGTCTGTCGTGGAAAGTTCTCGGGCGAAGCCTCGCCATAGAGCCCGCCAGGGCTCTGGATTTCGATGCGGTCGTTGTACCAGGTCACTCGCAACGGCGCGGTTGACTGATAGTCGCGGTGCATGATCGCGTTGAGCGTCAGTTCGCGAACCGCCACAGCGGGGAACGACTCGACGATGCGTTCTCGCAACGTCGTGAGGGGGATCGGGTACTGAAGCCTATGGGCGTCGATGATGGCGTCCAAGT